>DATMPC010000083.1 GCA_035567895.1 Terriglobales bacterium
CTGCCCATACGTGCGTCCCAGAACCGGATCGTAAACCCCCGAATCCACGCGTATGGTCCAGTCGTCAGCTTCGCTGCGATTGTCGTTGTAGAACTTCAAGGGCTGCCAGGGTTCCAGTCCTTCCGCAATCTGCTCGGGAAAGCGTGTCGGATCCCCGGCAGCATCGAATGCTTGCCGCGAAACGAGTCCGTCGATCTCGTGATTTCCCAATCTGTCTCCCGGATTGCCCTGCCAACGCGAAAGCATGACCTGAGGGCGTTCCTGACGGATGAAGCGGACCATGTCGCGCAGCGCGTCTTCTTCATTCCAATAGCGCAAGGTCTTGGCCAGAGTCTTGGATAGGCCGAAGTCGAGGAAGCGTGACATACGAAGCCGAGCGCCGTAGTACTCAGAGGACCGCACCATCTCCAGGGTGCGACGAATTCCGAGCGGAGGACCGAAGTCGCCGCTGACAGCATCACCTGCAGCTTCGCCGCGACTCAGAGCAAGAAACGTCACCTGATAGCCCTTGCCTCGGCTCAGCATGGTGACGGTGCCACCATCTTCATCGTCGGGATGCGCAATCATGTATGCAACGCGGCCGGTGGTCTGCAGCTTGCGCAAAGATTGAGCCAGGGCGGCGGAGCCACGGTCCTCCGGCACGAGTGGACGCGCTGTGGCTGAGGGCACGGAAGCGAAAAGAGCTACGCTTGCGAGGGCAATTGCGAAACTGAGCTCTGCACGTTTTCTGCCGCTCACCATGTGAGCTTTAATGCGAACTGAAGCTGTCGCGATGTCGTAGACGTCGAATCAAGCTTTCCGCTTGAAATCACGTTTCCACTTTGATCAAAAAACACGCAGCATGCTGAGTTTTGAGCATTGTTCTTTAATGGTGGCGCAAAATTGCTATGGTTCAAAATGTTAAACGCTTCGACACGGAACTGAACATTGAACTGTTCTGAAATCCTGCGAATGTGGTTGTTCTTGAAAACCGAAAAATCAAAGGCAGATAAGCCAGGACCTCTGAGAATATTGCGGCCCGCGTTCCCGAGGCGGTTAGTGGGATTGGGGAACTGGAAGCACTGAGTTCGAACATAATTAATCGGATCACCGGAGTTGGTGAGCGAGTCGCAACCAGATCCCCGAATCCTGTCAGGATAATCAAAGATGATCCCGTTGTTCACGCCGAGCGGATCTCCGCCTACCAGCGCGCTGAACGGCTCTCCAGTGCTCGCTTGATAAATTCCGCCTAACTGCCACCCGTCGGTGAGCCAGTGCGCCAGGCCAGAAAAAGCTGACGGAGCGGGAATAATCCAAGTGTAGTTAATCACCGCATTGTGGGTGATGTCGAAATCCGAGACACCGCGAGTCAGTCTCACGTCAAAGAAGGGCGGACTTCCAATGGCATTCGCTAACGCGTCTCCTGCGAGCGTTGAGGACCCGTCATCGATGCTCTTTGACCAAGTGTAGGACCCACCAATTTGGAAGCCGTGTGCCATTCGCTTGGAGAGACGGACTTGCAGAGAATGGTAAATAGAATTGTTATTCCAAAACAGCGCGCTGATCTGTCCCAAACTGGGATTAAGCACTTTGCCACTGCCGACAGGGGAAGGCCATACGTATCCTTGCGGGGTTAGCGTAGGGAGCACCATATTGACGTCTTCGCTACGATACGGCAGGTGAACGCCTCTTGAACCTATGTACCCGACCAGCGCAGTAAGGTTCGGAGCAAGCTCGCGCTGAATATTGAAGTTCCACTGGAAGACGTACGCGCGTGAAGGGTCTGGGTCGACATGCGCGTAGCGGAAAGTCGTTGCTCCTAAGCGCGGAAAGGCTCCGGTTGGAAAACTTCCCTGCGCCAGTCCCGTCACCCGCCCTTGAGCAAAAAACGGAGCTGGCAAGATCGTCAAGGTTTCAAACATATAGGTGAGCGGTAAGACGTCATACATCCCAAGCGCGCCGCGTATCGCAGTCTTGCCGGTACTGAAAGGATCCCAGGAAAAGCCGACGCGCGGTTCGAAATTGAGCAATGTTGGATTGGAAAAGTATGGCGAACCAAGGTGAGGTGCAGCATCCGTCAGATTGCGAAGATTCGATAGTTTTCCTCCTACTTCGGTCGGCACGGTCGCCATTTCGTACCTGAGCCCGAGGTTAAAAGTCAGGTTCTGACGAAAGTGGATGTCATCTGCTGCGTAGGTACCGAAAATTGTCTGTCGCAAATCACGCGGCGAAATCAGTCCTGGAATTGCAGCGGTAAAGCTAGTTGGCTTGTTGGTTAGAAAGTTGGCTAACGAGCCGAACTGAAAGAAACCTGCGGGATTTGCTCTGCCTTCCTGATTAGCAAGGATATGTTCGATCACGACGCCGAACTTTAGACTGTGTGCACCTTTGGTGACGAAAGCATCGTCATACACTTGGAAAGAATTAAAGTGAAAATCATATTCACCCGTCGCCCCAAAGCCGCCTGGATACTGAGTTAATCCTGGGACCTGAATCTTGCCAACATTCGCTCCGGGCAAGAAACCGAGCGAGGGATCCTTCGCTGCGGCGTTGATGGCGCTCAGTGTCTTCGGGCCGTCCGACAGAACGCGGCTAAATCCAAAGCGCAGGGCATTAACAAAGTTTGCACTGAAGGTGTGTGTTTCCTCCAGACTCACGAGCTGACGACGCGATTCGGCAGCCATCACCACAGCATCGAAAGGATCTGGCGACGAATTTGTGCTCGTGTCAAACATATAGGTGCCGGCGAGGGAATCCTTACTCGAAAGCTTGTGATCGACTCGCCCAGTCGCAAAATCCTCGTTCGCAACCTGAGCAGTGACAAGCGTGAAAGTGCCGAAATTTCCGTTGATCGCACCATTAGGCAGCGGGTACAGAGCTAGGTATGGTTTCACATTCGGATCGACAACAACATTTCCACCCGTGAGTTGTCCATTTCGGGCATTCGGCGATGGAACGGAGTCGACTTGTGTGATGCTCAAGCTTTGACGCAAACCCTCGTACGAACCGAAGAAGAATGTCCGGTCTTTAAGAATCGGACCTCCGAGGCTGCCGCCGAACTGATTTCTCTTGAAAGGGGGAACGCGAGGGCCATCAAAATAGTTACGCGCATCCAATGCGCTGTTCCTAAAAAATTCAAAAGCAGATCCGTGAAGTGCATTGCTGCCAGATCGCGTGATTGCGTTCACAATCCCGCCCGAGCTGCGGCCGTATTCGGCTGAAGGATTGTTGGTAATAACTGAGAACTCCTGAATGGCGTCTACACCGAGGTTCGCACCAAGCACACTGCCCGGCGCTCCGTTTGAAGAGTCATTAATGCTTATACCGTCCAGACGATAGTTGTTCTGCTGTGGGCGCGTACCACCGACTGTGAGCTGGGAACCAATGCCTCGGATGGTCCGATCGTTCGCTCCTGACGCGAGCGCCATCTGAGTTCGCACGGGCGCAACTCCGGGCTCGAGTGTTGCGAGCGAAGCCCAGTCACGACCATTAAGCGGGAGTTCACGCATTTCAGTGCCGCTCACTACTGCGCTAATAGTTGCAGTGGTTGTCGTGACCCCAGACTGCTCTCCAGTTACCTCAACAGTCTCGGTGGCGTGGCCCACGCGCAGCTGCAGATCAATCTGCAGCTCTTGGCCGACATCAACTGTTACTTCGTTGCGAACATCGGTTGCAAAGCCAGTGGCTGAAACATTGACTTGGTACTTCCCGGGAATTAGGTTGGGTGCGCGATAGAGGCCATCCTGATTGGTCGAGACGATACGGGTAAGGCCGGTAGCTTGGTTCTTGACGGTGACAGTTGCTTTTGGAACGACCGCGCCACTGGTGTCAGTGATAGTGCCGAGGATGGTGCCGCCAGTGACTTGCGCAGCTATCGGAATTGAACCGCAGAGCAGCAACAACGCGCATGCACATGTGACGAAAACACAGCAATGTGGAAGTCTCATTTGTCTTCTTTCTGCCACAGCGATTTGCGGAACGGATTAGGCCGGCTGCTTTCCGTTTCAGAGTTTATGAAATTGTTTCCGCGCCTTCTGCAGCAGAATGCAAACGGGCGGCATGATAGTGCCGAAGGTCTCGAACAATCCAATTAATTTCTTTTAAGGTTTGGCGAAGCCACCAGAAGGCAATTAGAGAAAGCAAGCTGGAGCACGCTGAAACTTTAGAGTCGCGCACATATGGCGTCCCTCGAAATGCGCTGGCTCGAACCGTTAATTGCGGAGCCTGGGAGACCCGACCCCAGTGGCAATTTTGGCTGCGTCAGGGACAGTCGAATAAACGCGTATCTCGGCATCCTTGTCGCCAAATCGCGGCAGAGCTACGTACAGCGTTCCGGTCTGCTGAACCAGTAACGAGGTACCGCCATCAGGACCCGTGGGGATTCTCGCAATGGGCTCGTAGTGATCCGCATCAACCTGCCGATAAGCTTGAATCGATCCTTCGTGCTCGCCCGTCTTAGCCGAGCCTGTTGCATAGATCCGCTTCTTATCGGGATCGTAGAGCAGGCGATCAATACCGGAGACGGTCGTGAAGCTCGCGATTTCTTTCCCTGTATCGGAATCGAGCGCGATCACCCGCGAGGGGTTCCGCATGCCAACAAACAGCCGATGGCTGGCTTCATCCAAGGCAACCGTGCCGCTTCTCTCGGCATTGGGAAGAGGCCATTTCGCGAGGATCTTCCGTTTTGTTCGATCGATAACGATAATTTGACTGCCAAGCGCATTGGTCGTGAACAATCTTGGCCCGTGTTGCTCGAGTACGATTGCGCCAGGCCGCAGTTCCGGATCAGTCTCGATGTTTCCGATAAGCTTGCTCTTGGCTGAATCAATGATCGCGATCTGACCTGGATCCCGCTTCTGCCCCGGCGCATCGCCAACCTGTCTGCCACCATGGCCGATGTATAGGTACTTCGTCGCTGGATCATACGCGATGACATTCGCCCCGATCGAAAGCTTGATCGAGTCAATGACCTCAAGCGAGTCCCCATTGAGGACTTTGCAGCTCCCATCATCTCTCGTGCTTACAAACAGCTTTTTGGCGACGGGAACGTAGTAAGCCCCTTGAGGCTGGGGAAAACCGGGCAGCGTCCGGATATGTCGGCCCGCTCGTAGGTCCACTACTTCGATGGTATTGGCATCCCTACCGGTAATGAATAGGCGCTGACCATCCAAGTCGACCGTCGAATGATCGAACCGTCCAGTGACTCCCGACAGCACGATTGTTCCAACAAGACGAAGCGGTTCATTTTGCTGCGCTTGCACGCTGGTAATGCATACCAGCGCGACGATGATTGCGATCTTTGTTTTCATCTGTGTATCTCCGCTGACGATCGCAGGAAATCTGTCCAAGCTAACTATTTTCCGATCACCAGCATGCGAAATGTGCCGGGTGCTATGCGCTTCACTGGCCTTCCTCCAGGCTGAGCAGGCGGCAACCACTTCACATCGCCAGCGGGCACGAATAGCTTGTGAGTCTTTGGATCTAAAGCCATGGTTTTAGACAAGTCGTGTGTCGGGATTTTCTCTACAAGAGTGTAGGTGTCTGGAGTATCTTCGTGCGTTATAGTCACCCAGCCATCCCCAGTCGAACTGAATATCAACTTTGAATCTGGATCAAATGAACTCGTATCAACGTTGTCACCGATTGGACTCTGCGTTATGTAACGCCCTGTATTTAAGTCGAAAACTGCGAGCATGAGATTGCGGCAGCCCACAAAGAGTCGTTGTGATGCCAAGTCAGCGGCCATGCTGGTGGGGCGATCGCATGGCGCGGTGGGCCAAGGGCGCTCACTCGTGAGCGTTTGCGAGTTAATGGGAAGAATCGCGTTCTTGTCGACCAAATCTACGTAGACGTGGCCCTTGCCGTCAGCAATCGCAAACTCGGGCTTTCCGCCAATGGGCACGGTTCCCGCTACCTTACCGGTAGCCGATTCGATCGCCGTAGCGTCATTGCTATCTCCATTGAACGAGAAGACGCGTCCGGATGCAGAGTCGTAGATGATGGCGTCGGGATTAGCCCCAACGCTGACCTCCTGGATTTTATGAAGATCCCTGAGGTCGAAAATCACGGCGGAAGATCTCTTACCGACCGAAACAAATCCCTTCCCAACATTCGCAGCGACCGCGACGCCGTGGACGCCAGGCGTGTCCGGAATCGTGCCAACGATTTTGCCGCTGTCTATGTCCAGCACGATCACTTCGGAAAAATGAGAGACGTACATGCGCCGAGCGCTGTCATCAATCGTCTGAAAGTCCCAGGTGTCATCACTCGGTCCGAGAGGGATGCTCTTGAGAACGCGATAGCTCGTGCCGGCAAACAGCGCAGTCAACAGGAACACCGTGCTTGAAAGAAGAAGACAACGAAACACTCTCATCACTGTTCTCTCCCTAAGACCAGGATTGCGAAAGTCTTCTCGGCCACTTTCTTTCGCACCTTGCCACCCGGAGTCGCTGGCGGCAGTTTTGCGACCTCCCCAGAAGGAACGAATAGCCGATGCGTCTTCAGGTCAAGCGCCATCGTCTTTGAGCCATTCTGGGTCTTAATCGTATCCAAAGCACGAAAAGAGTCCGGGCCATCTTCATGCATCACCGTAATAATTCCGTCTTCGGTGGAACTGAAGATCAGACCGGTTTCAGGATCGAAAGCAGTTGTATCGACATTGTCTCCGATCGGGAGTGTGGTGAGTTTCTTTCCATCATCGGAATTCAGAACCGCCAGGAGAAAGTTTCGGCACCCCACAAATAGTCTGTGATTTTTCCGATCCATCGCCATGCTAGTTGGTCGATCGCAACCCTCGACCGGCCAACGATCGGTGATCTTCAGCTTGTCCGCGTCAATTCGTGCGACGATGGCTTTGTCTACAAGATCTACAAAGACGTGACCAGCGTAGTCACTCACCGCAAATTCGGGTTTGCCATCCAAGGGGATAGTTTCAACAACATTTCCCGTTGAAGCATCGATGACCGTCGAATTTCTGCTGACTGTGTTGAATGACAGCACGCGGCGGGTTGCCGGTTCATACACAATGGCGTCTGGCAGGTTGCCAGTCGGAATGGTCTTCAATACACGAAGAGTCTTCAGATCAAATTGCGTAACGAAAGCGCCGTCGCCATTTGTGATGAATCCAGTACCAAGATCTGGAGCGATTGCAATTCCATGTGCGGCCTGTGCGCCCGGTATTTTGCCAACTACCGTCTCCTTGTCGACATCCAACACGTCTACCTGAGTTTCGTGAGCCACATACAGCCGCCGTGCAGAATCGTCGATGCTTGCAAAATCCCACGTGCCTTCACTATTCACAACCGGAATCTTCTTGAGCAGGTGATATCCGCTCGCATCAGCCAGCAAGAACACTGAGAAACAAATCCCACCGATAAGGACGGCGAACAGCTGCTTTCTTGTACTACGCATATTCAGCTCCTGAATTATCTCGCTAGGCTTGACGCCCACGATGCAAACGTCGGTTTGAGAGTGTCGAATTTCTTCCGGATTGCGGAATAGTTGACGTTCATGTATTTGATATTTTCAATCCGCTTCACCCGTTCTGGTGTCTCGACACCGGCTAGCAAAGGTGTCTGAGCGCAAGGCGAGTAGGCGAGTTTCCGTTGGACCTCTGGCGTGAGCAAGTAATCTATGAGCTTCCTGCCATTGTCTGGATGATGTCCTCCCCGGATCAGCGTGACCGCGTTTGCAACAAGAAATAATCCGATCTGATTCTTCTGCTGGTCAGGGTAGATGATTTGAACGTTGGGGCTTTTGGCATTGGCCGCAAATGCGTCATCGATATCCACGAGACTGAAGCTTGCCTTGCCAGCGGCAACTGCATCGGCGCTATCGCCGTTGCCGGGAGAAAACTTCACACCGTTATTCTTCATGCGCGCCATAAACTTCTGAGCTCGTTCGTCCCCCCAGAGTTGAAACAATGCGGTCAGTGTGAAGCCGGTGGTATTGAGCAATGGGTTAGCCAAAACGGCTCGATTCTTCCACTGAGCATCCGCATACGCCTCAAGTGATGTGGGTTGCAGCGGTTCCGGATTGTTCGCGAGCAGCACCCTAGCTCGTGCCGAAAATGCTGTCCAATATCCGTCAGAGTCCTTGAAAATAGCGGGCAACTTCTGCGCGTTGGCAGAGAAGTATGGAGTCGAGATTCCTTTTTCTTTAAGGAGGTCAGGATGAATCGGCTCATTCGCCCAATAAACATCTGCTTGGGGATTATCCTTTTCTGCCAGCAACCGCTTCATCACCTGCTCAGCGGCCTCTTTGTCGTAAACGGCATTGACGCGAATACCGCTATCGTGTTCGAAGTCGTGCAGGATTGGCTCGGAACAAACTTGGTCTTCGCTCGAGTAAACGACGACGCTGTTATCGTTCTCCGCGACGAGGCTTACAGTGAACGCTGCAATTACAGAACTTAAGATAGTTAAAGGCAGAGCGCGCCTGAACATGCGCGACTGCAGCGCCAGCTTTTTCTTATATCGCAATCTACTCATCGCAAGAAGCGGCTACGACATACTTCACGGTTGGAAAGCTTAGCAATAGGCAGACACGCAGCGACATAAAACCGACATTAATTTCGTTTTAGTAGGGTCTTTGAGCGAGCGTTGCGAATACATTGAGCAGATCCGAGGCAATGCGTTAATGGCGAGGTTGCAAAGGACTACTGTTGTGCCTCGCGGTGCTTTCATCGCATTGCTCGGATTCACATTATTGCCATCGGGCCAAGGATTCGCAACCGAAAACGATACACGCAACTGGCCTCACTCGTTTTCCCCAGTATCCATGCGGGTTCGCGATTCAGAAGAAGAATCGCTGTTCCTTTCACTGTTAAATTCACTGATCTGAGCCCTAACAGTGAAAAATAGTGAATTTGGCCACCGGCAGTAATCGTTGCGAAATCCCACCCGCCTTGGCCTGACGCCCAGGATGTTAGTATGCCAGCCATGAAACAGCGCATCTCTCTTCTGATAGCAGTTACGGTGGGCGTGGGCGCAATCGCGATTGCGCTGCATGCCAGCGACCCAAGCGCAACTTATACCACTCGTACTCTGGCCCTTCCCGATCACGGCAAGGGAACCATCACCATGGATTACATCGCCTATGATCCCAAAACGGGATACGTGTGGGTTCCGGCGATCAACATTGGTTCGGTGGATGTGGTGGACACCAGCAACGACTCCGTCCGTGAGATCTCGGGCTTTCCCACCAACGAAGCGGAATGGGGAGGGCGAAAGCGCGTTCAGGGACCCAGTGGAGTGTCGATTGGGGACGGCGTGGTGTACATCAGCGACCGGGCCGACTCGAGCGTGTGCGCCGTCGATGAAAAGACACTTGCGCGCAAGAGCTGTGGACACATCGATTCCACGCCCGATGGCGTAGTCTACGTGGCGCCCACGAAGGAAGTCTGGGTCACCGTGCCGCGCGACAAGTCTGTGCGCATTCTGGATAGTCAGACTTTGAATCAGAAAGAAAAACTGACCTTCGACGGTCAGCCTGAGGGATACGCAGTCGATGCCAAGCGTGGCCGGCTCTACATGAATTACGAGGACAAGGACCTGACGACCGCCATCGATCTTAAGACGCATAAGACCGTCGCGAAGTGGCCGTCATCATGCGGCGCGGACGGCCCCCACGGTATATCACTAGATCAGGACACAGGCTTCCTGTTCGTTGCCTGCAGCACGCAGGCCGAGGTTCTGGATGCGGGACACAATGGAGAGAAGTTATCGTCGATCGACACCGGCAACGGCGTCGATGACCTGAGCTACTCGCCTGCCACTCACACCCTCTATGTGGGCGCTGCCCGAGACGCGCGGCTCACGGTCGCGCGAGTTGACGCCGGAGGAAAGCTGAGCTTGATTGCACAAGTACCGACTCACGAAGGCGCTCGCAGTGCAGTCGTGACGAAGGACGGCACGGTCTATCTAGCTCACTCGAATCTCGGTCAACTGCCAGGGTTGATCGTGGTGTCCCCGAATGGGAATACCCCGCAGCACTAAAGAGCCAATAGCTTAACAAATCTTTTCACAAGTTATTGTCTCCAAATCACATTGCTTTATGACTTGCGAGCCGCAACTAATCGACTGCAACTTTTGCTCTATTAACAAACTCATGCTCCTTAATTTCGAAGACTGGCGTTGCCACCGTGTTCTTGATCAAGAGCACCAGTAGACCGGCAGAAAGCAAGCTGATCAGCAGTACCGCCAAGCCCGGAGCAAACGCGTGATAGTGCGTGCGCAAATAGCCGATCAAAAAAGGACCGGTGAATGCACCAAGGTGACCAACTGAATTTATGAAGCCTACGGACGCTGCGGCTGCGGTTTCGCCGAGCAGAGCCGTCGGCAACGACCAAAAGCAAGGTTGCCAGCTGTGTAGGCATCCTGCCAAAGCGCAAAAAAAAAATGATCTGCACAGGCAAGGAGAGATTGAACGCCAATCCGACAAACAGAATTCCAGCTCCAACAAACAGCGGCAAAGCCGTGTGCCACCGCCGCTCACCGGTTTTATCTGA
This sequence comes from Terriglobales bacterium, assembly GCA_035567895.1. Classification (NCBI taxonomy): domain Bacteria; kingdom Pseudomonadati; phylum Acidobacteriota; class Terriglobia; order Terriglobales; species Terriglobales bacterium. The sequence goes on from DATMPC010000083.1 coordinate 10,487, forward strand.
GTGCCATCCGACTGCAAGATCGGAGAGAAGAGCGACCAGATAAGGGAATATCGCAACGAGCGTAACTGTGAAAGTCGAGTAGCCGGAGACCCGTTTTAGGATGGTTGGAAACCAAATCGTAAAGCCATAGAGTCCCACGTCGCCGAAGAGGTACACGCCTCCGAGCATGATCACGCGTGCATCGAGGAGCACACGTCCAATTGACGCTGGAGCCGAGGTTCTCTTAATTCTTGCCTCCTCGTTGAGGGTATCGGCAAGCCATTCGCGCTCGTCTTCCCTTAGCCAACGAGCCTCTTGCGGACGATCTGTTAGATAGAAATAGGTAGCGGTGCCAAGCAGGATTGCCGGTACGCCTTCCAGGATAAAGAGCCACCGCCAACCATTGAGTCCGAACCAGTGCACGCGAAGGATCAACCCAGCTAACGGCGAACCAACGATGCTGGCGATCGGTATCCCAATCATGAAACCTGCAATTGCCTTTGCCCGATCTCGGGCGGGAAACCAATGCGTGAGATAGACGATCACGCCAGGAAAGAACCCGGCCTCCGCCACCCCGAGAAGTAATCGGAGCGTAATAAACTGAGTTGGCGTATGCACAAGACTCGTGAGTGTGGTCACGAAGCCCCAGCACGCCAGAAGTCCAGAGATCAAAATGCGCGCACTCCAGCGTTCAACGAGTAGTGCACCCGGAATGGCGAGTAGCACATATCCCAAAAAGAACACGCCAGCGCCGAAACCGAATACCTGATCGCTGAACCCAAGATCTTGAGTCATCTCGAGACCGGCGTAGGCAACGTTAACTCGATCGAGAAAACCGACAATATAAAGGATAAGAAGAAAAGGCAGGATCCGGCGCGCTACTCTAGCCGTGGTGCGCCTTGCTACGGCCGAATCCGAGTTCATGTTTGGTGCTCCAGGTCAGCGAGTCACTTCAATGCGCTGCGGAAGCGAGATTTCTGCTGCTATCGTCTCCCCGACTTCCGCTGTGGTCGCGGTTCCGCCCAGATCGGGAGTCTTTGGACCGCCCTGAGCGAGCACCTTTGCTACCGCCCGGTCGATCTCTTTAGCCGCTTCTCGCTGTCCCAGATGGTCGAGCATCATGGCTCCCGAACAAATCTGAGCAATGGGATTGGCGATTCCCCTTCCAGCAATATCAGGAGCGGATCCGTGCACTGGTTCGAACATGGAGGGACACTCACCTTCGGGATTCAGATTCGCGGACGGTGCAATGCCAATCGAGCCCACAACTGCCGCACCTAGATCGGAAAGGATGTCGCCGAAGAGATTTGAGCCCACTACTACATCGAATCGATCCGGATGCTGAACAAAATGGGCGGTAAGAATGTCGATGTGAAATTGGTCTGCGGTGACGTCCGGGAACTGAGACCGGATCTCGGCAAAACGCTCATCCCAAAATGGCATGGTGAAGACAATTCCGTTTGACTTCGTCGCCGAGGTGACGTGCTTCTTACGGGTTCTCGCCAGTTCAAATGCATAGCGGATGACTCTGTCGCACCCACGCTTGGTAAAGACGGTCTGCTGAACAGCCAATTCCTCTTCAGTTCCAGAATACAGCCGACCTCCGATTTGGGAATACTCGCCTTCGTTGTTCTCGCGAACTACGCAAAAGTCGATCTCACCCGGTTTGAAGTTTTTGATCGGTGACTGAATGCCATGCAGAAGCTTCGCCGGGCGCAAATTTACGTACTGCTTAAAGCCGCGCCGAATCGGGATCAAAAGACCCCACAATGAAACGTGATCGGGGACTCCGGCAAAGCCTACGGCTCCGAGAAAGATAGCGTCGAAGGTTCGCAACCGGTCGAGCCCATCCTCCGGCATCATTCGGCCTGTCTTCAGGAAGCGTTCGCAACTCCAATCGAAGTGCTTCCACGCAAAGCTGACATCGAACTTACGGCCGGCTGCCTCCAATACGCGTAGGCCTTCAGGCACGACTTCATGTCCTATGCCATCACCTTCAATGACCGCGATGTTGTATTTCTTCAAAATCACTCCCTGCGAACAAAGGCGCTGAACGTTTGGCTTTATTGTTTACTCAGCAATAAAGCTAGCTCATCCACTCGAGCAGCAGTGTCGATAGTCTTCACGAAAGTAACAAGCTGATCAGTTTTCTGTCGGGGCCATTCTGCATACTCTGCGCACCCTCTGAATTTCGCTTCAGCGTCTGCAAACGACATTGGGTTCGACGGACTGCCTTTCGCAAATTCTGCCCTGCCGGAAATGACTCGGCCATCCTTTAGATGGATCCTCAGTAGAGAGGTCATTTTGTCGAAGCCAGCGGCCTCAGCTTCGGGATCAACGTAAAAGTTTATGCGCTGAATCATGGCCTGCACATCGGGGCGACGAGCTACTTCATCGGTAAATTCGCCCAGTCCAGCCTTTCGTTCCAGCAAAAGAATTGCGAGGCAAAACTCCATGCTGAATTTTGCCTGCAATCCAGTCTGCGGTTGATGATGCAGCAGAGTGGTCGTCATATTGTGGTTAGCGCCTATATCCACCTTCTCCACTTGCGGTGCTCTGAGGTCATTGGTTTCGATCAGGCGAATGAGCTCAGTCATAGCCGGGTGCGTCAATGAACCAGAAGGATAGGGTTTCAGCGATATGCCGGGCGAAGCGAACGTCCATGGATTTCCGAGGCGATTGACGATCGCATCTGGATCGAAGGTTCCTCCCGCGGCGTGGAAGAACCCTCGTTCGGCCTCGAAGATGTTCCTTGCTGCCGTCCAGCCCAATCCTGCCAACTCAGCCGCGATGACTCCGCTCTCTGCTGCACGTCCGGCTTGAAAAGGCTTTGTCATTGTTCCAAAGTTTTCGCGAAGTCCTCCGGATTCGCTTCCGGCAATACCGAAGGCGCTTAGCGTGCCCTGGTGATCGAGGCGCATTAGTTTGCCAGCTGCGGCGGCTGAACCGAATGCTCCACAAGTTCCTGTGGAATGGAAGCCGTCCTGGTAGTGGCGCGGCGAGATGGCCTCAGCAACCTTACACTCAACCTCCACGCCGACCTGATAAGCGGTGAGAAAGTCTCTACCTGAAACTCCTGCACGTGCGGAGAGTGCCAGGATCGCAGGCAAGACTGGGACAGTAGGATGTACCAACAAGCCATACACACGATCCTTGGCTGCCGACAATTGCGTGTCGTCAAAATCGTCGGCATGAATTGAAACTCCATTTACAAAAGCGGCGAAACGCGGAGCCGTTCGTAAATTTGATCCAATTACGACGGCTCGCTTATCGCCATTCGCGAAGCTCTCGACGTATCGCCGTGAGATATCACCCGTGTCTGCCATGGAACCGGCGAGCGCTAGTCCCAATCCGTCCAAGATCGATTTCTTGCCTAAATCGAGGACACCTTCGGGAATGTCGGCGTATTTGGTATTGGTGACAAACTTTGCCACATAGTCGGTTAGGCCTGAAATCTTGGGGAAATTATCACTGCAAGCAGAACCTCCCGCCGGAGTCCGTTCAGCAGAGCTTCCTACAGCACTTGCAATGAACACGCTGAGGGAAGCCTTGCCGAAATCACGCCGTAGCATGAACCTCTCCTGTGTTCTCCATCGACAAATGCGATCCCATTGGATCTCCTTGTTCTAATCTCAACACGGCGGAGATTTCGCAGTTACTGTGAATGCACCGCTGCTGTAGGCTCAACTTCTCCTTCGTGTAGCAGTCTAGTCATTTGCAAGAGCCGGCTACAACATACTTCATCGGTCGGCAAGCTTAACAACAGGCAGGCGCACAGGGACATAGAACCGACATTAATTTTCTGTTTAGTGGACTTTTTGACCGTCGCGGATACATTGAGCAGTTCCAGACAAGACCGCACGTCGGCACCGAACCTAAAAGGAAATTAATCAGCAATTGGCGTTTGGCGGATTTATTGTGTCTTGCGACACACGCACGAGGAGAGCCGATGATGGTGAGCAAAAAGGCGACACGAATTCTGACGGTTGTCCTTTGTGGATTGATTGCACCCATGCTTTGGACGGATGACGTTGCACGCTACGCTGTTCATACGGGCGGCAAGATCGGTTTTATTGATCGCGACGGCAAAATGGTCATCGAGCCTCAGTTTGAGGACGCAATCCACTTTCAGGACGGCGTTGCTTCTGTCAAAGCTGGCGGGAAATGGGGGTACATAGATCCAAGTGGAAAATGGGTCATCCCACCTCGCTACGATGAAGCTCGGACCTTTTATCAAGGATTGGGAACCGTCAGGCTGGGTAGCAAGTGGGGATACATAAATCGCGAAGGAAAGTGGGTGATCCCTCTTCGATACGACGTTGCGAAGAGCTTCGTAGATTCTGGAGTTTCCGGTGCTGAGCTCACGTTTGCCAGGGTGAAAAGCGGGAACCAATGGATGTTGATTGATACGAAAGGCAAGCCAGTGTTGAAGCCTCACGTCGATGAGTTAGGTCCTCTCGAGGAAGGCTTGGCTCCAGTGAGAGTCAAAGATAAATGGGGTTACATCGATAAGGATGGGCACTCGATAATCGAGTTCAAATATGAAAAGGCGCTGGGTTTCGGAGAAGGTTTGGCGCTCGTGAAACTAGACCAACGATGGGGCTTTATCGACAAAACCGGACAAACCGCTATCGACTTCAAATACGAAGAAGCTGGGGAATTTGGCGAAGGTGTTGCTCCAGTAAGAATCAACGGCAAATGGGGCTACATAGACAAGACCGGTAAATTTGTGATTGAGCCTCAATTCGACGACGCTAAAACCTTCGCCGACGGACTGGGCGAGGTGCACGTACAACATCACGACGCATACGTCGATCATAACGGAGCTGTTGTGTGGCGGTCAGACGACTGAAACCCTGAAAAACGATGAGGAACTGTGCATGCTAAGTCGCTCGCTCAAATTTGTGGTTTTTCTCTGTGCGTCCATTTCTGTTTCGGCGCAAGAGATTCCTTATACGCTACGCTTTGTCTCCGAATGGACCATCCCTCCTGCGCAACGTACCGCTTACATCAGCTACTTGGACCAAAACGTTAGACCAGTGTTTGAGAAGCTCTCTGTCGACAGCACGGTGCTTAACTGGGGAATCTACACGACTGCTGTGTACGACGAGAACGGTTTCAGCAATGGTTACTGGTTTGAAGCCGCCACTATGGCTGGTATTGACAAGGTTCTGGCCCAGTTAGGGAGGCTGAAAGAGAGTCAGCTCATAACCGCTGACGTGAAACACCACGACATGTTGCTCAGGACCACTTTGCGCCGTAGTAAAGAGGGCAGCGGGAAAGATGGCTACTACTATTTCAATTCAACGCTCCTGCAGCCTACCAAGCGCGATCAATGGCGCCAATGGTGGGACAAGTACCAAAAGCCGATGTATGAACAATTTTTGGCCGATGGCCTTGTGAGTATGTATGAGATCGAGGCTGGGGAGATCCATACGATGGATCCGAGCTGGGTTTATCTAGCGTATGTTGCTCCAAGTGCCGAGGCTCTCGACAAAATCAATGCGGCATTCCAGGCGAGAGGAAGTAAGCGCAACGCGGAAGAAAGCAGGGCAATCTCCGATGCGTACGATGCGGTGATAGTGCCTGGAACGCATCGCGATTATCTTGCCCATGCGAATAGCTACGGACAGAAATGATGTCTTTGGAACTAGGCAACCACGTTGACAGAGAACCGCGGCTCACCCATCATTTGGCGATGCATCTCCTTCTCATCGAAGATGAACGTAAGGTGGCGAGCTTCATTGCGCGGTCGCTGCGCGAGAACGGCTATACAGTGGACGTAACGGAAACTGGTGAAAAGGGGCTTGAAATGGCAGGGCGGATCAATTACGACGCCATCCTCCTAGACCTTCGCCTGCCCCGTATGACTGGCCTTCAAGTTTGTCGAGAGTTGCGGGACGCGGGAAATGAAAGTCCGATTCTCATGCTGACGGCGCGAAGTCTAGTTGAGCAGCGTGTGGAAGGGCTAGATGCCGGTGCCGATGACTATCTGACGAAGCCGTTTGCTATCGCGGAACTTCATGCTCGGGTCAGGGCTCTGACGCGGCGTGGCTTTCATAAAGGCGGAGCCAAGCTGCAGCGTGAGGATTTGGAGTTCGATCGCCAGAGAAGGCGGGTTACGCGTGCAAACGTCGAGATCCAGCTCACCTCGAAGGAACTCTCTCTTCTCGAACTTCTCCTGTTGCGGTCGCCTGAAGTGGTCGGCCGCACTGAAATTGTCGAGCAAGTGTGGTCTTACGGATTTGATACAGAAACCAATCTTGTCGAGGTATACATCAACCGTCTTCGCCAAAAGATTGATGCAGATCACAGCGTCAAGCTGATCCACACCGTACGTGGAGTCGGTTATCGACTAGGGTAGTGGGCGTGTTCAGAAATTATTCATTGCGCTTCCGCATGATGATGCTGTTCTGCATCATCGTTAGCGTGCTGCTGGCCAGTTCATATTTCGTCATTTATTCCATATTCGTGGGGGATGCTGCACGTCAACTAGATCGAAGATTGGTCGATACCGCCAATCCTATTGTTGCCGATCTCGCTGCGAATCCAAGCGAAGAAGATGTCTTTACGTTCGATTTGGCAAATCAATATCTGGAGCTCGCGGACAGGAATGGCCGCATTCTTCAATATTCCAAGAATCTCGCCGCCCATCATCTGCCATTTGCCACGGCGGATCTGAATTCGGATGTTCCGGCCTTCCGCACACTCGAAGACAACACTCTAGGTCGCCTCCGCATTACCACTATCCCGTTTCAGGTTGGACGCACAACCCTGTTCTTGTTATTGGCGGTTCCTACTCGTGACACAGACGAGATGATCGCCAATTTCAGAAGAATGTTGCTTGCCTTGTTTCCTCTGAGCTTGGCAGTGACGGCGATAATCTCCGCCTGGTATGTGGGAAAGAGCCTGCGGCCCGTTGTCGGCCTAACCGAACACGCCGTTCAACTCACTCAAAGTCTTACGAATCCTTCGAAAGGTTCTGCACCCGCGCCTCTTCCGATTTCTAATCCTCACGATGAGCTGGGTCGTTTGTCGTCCATGATTAATGTGCTGTTCTTGCAAGTGAATTCGGCCCTGGCGCAGTTGCGTCAATTCGTATCGGACGCCTCTCACGAGCTCCGCACTCCACTCGCAATTCTGCGAGGAGAAGCAGAGCTCGTTCTCTCTCAACCGAGAGCGCCTGAAGAGTATCAGTCCGCACTGAGGGTGATCGACAGTGAATTGATCAAACTCAGTCGGATTGTTGAGGGGCTCTTCACGCTGTCTATGGCCGATGCGGGCCAGCTTCGCTTAGCGAGAGACCCTCTGCATCTGGATGAAGTGCTCGAAGAAGCATGCGAAATGGCGGTTCCTCTAGCCCGTGTGAAGTCTATTGCGATCGAGCGGAAGGTTGAAGCAGACATTCCTTATGAAGGTGACGAGGTATTCCTCCGTCAACTATTTCTGATCTTTCTTGACAATGCCATCAAGTATTCCCCGCAACAGACAACGATTAGTGTCGGCCTCGAAAGAAATAACGGTCGAGTACGCATTGCTTTCACAGATCAGGGCATCGGCATTCCCCATGAGCATCTTCCTCACATCTATGAGAGGTTCTATCGTGCGGCAGGCCCTGAGACGAGTGAGGCACGCAGCGGCGGCTTAGGTCTTTCGATTGCCCAGGCCATTGTTCGCGCCCAAAGTGGAACGATCGAATGCAAGACTCAACCTGGCTCAGGTTCGATTTTCACGATCATCTTGCCGACGAACTGGAACAGCGTACAGCAAGTGCTTTCCAATAGCTGAAACTGAAGCAAGCGGTCAGCTACTTCCATCTAAACGGTATTTAATCTAGTTTTCAGCCTTCATATCGACTCCCTCGTCTATACTCTGCGGTCAGTTCTCGGCAATTCAATACTTACTGAAAACAAACGGCACCATCAGGTAATGCCGAAGGAGCACAGACCTGGATGACAGTGAAAGCAAAATTCACGCAGACAATCGCAGCAGTACTCATCATGCTGGCCTCTGCATTAGGGCAGTCCGATGCCACTTCCACTTCGACGAATAGCAATCGTGAGAGTCCACCGCTACGGTTAGTACAAGAGATTCCGTTGCCCAACGTAGTCGGTCGGATTGACCACTTCACTGTGGATCAAAAGCGGAAGCTTGTCATCGGTTCCGCTCTAGGGAATAACACGGTAGAGGTGATCGACGTATTTGCTGGTCGAGTGGTCCACACGATTCCTGGAATTCCTGAACCCCAGGGAGTGCTGTACGTTCCCGATCCCATCAACAAGCTCTACGTTGCAAGCGCTGAAGATGGAAAGCTAAGAATCTACGACGGCAAGTCCTATGCGCCGATCACAACGCTCGATTTCGAGGAAAACACCGACAATCTGCGGTATGACCCTGCAGAGAAGCGCGTATATGTAGGGTACGGTGAAGATGAGAAGTCAGCGATCGGAGTGGTTGACGCAGCAACAAACCAACGGCTGGAGGATGCAGGCAAGCTCGATGCTCATCCAGAGTCCTTCCAATTGGAGAGTCCGGGGTCGAAGATTTACGTAAATATCGCCTCTAAAGAGAAGATCGCCGTCATCGACCGTAAGACGCACCAAGTGAAGGACTGGCGCCTGACTGGGCTCAAGGCGAACTTTCCTATGGCTCTGGATCAAGCGGAGCATCGCTTATTCATCGGAACGCGCAAACCCTCCCGTCTGGCCGTGTTCGACACCGATACGGGAAAGATAGTTGCGAACCTGACGTCGGCCGGTGACATGGACGATCTCTATTACGACGATTCTCGCAAGCGTGTCTACGTACCCGGCGGCGAGGGATTCATAAGCGTTTTCGAACAGAAAGATGCTGATCACTATGACCAAATGGCCAAGATAGCGAGCGCTATTGGAGCCAGAACTGGTGTGTGGTATGGGAAACGGGATCGGCTGTATTTAGCCGTGCCCGGCCGCGCTAATCAGGGCGCAGAAGTATGGGTATATGAAGCCCAAGATTGAAACCCTTTTGCAGGCTCCGCCTGTCTCTGCGATGCTTCATTGCTGCCGTTCAGCGAAGGCACTGCGTGTCATTTCCGATCTGGAACTGGAGGGCCTGCGTGAGCAGGATTCGATACGCAATCTGAGGAGTTCTTTGTCGCCGTGAGGATAAATCGCAGATTCACAGTGAGAACGGGAATTCTTTTGTTCGCCGTTAGCATGTCTCGCAACGCTGTTCCAGCGCAGCAACTCAGTAGTTCCGGCGCTGTGCAGACTTCATCTCCCGATTCTCAAGCTCCGATCGTCGTAACTCTGCAAGACGCTTTGCAGCGGGCCCGCAATCTTGATCCGACGTACCGTATGGCGCTTACTGCAGCAGGCGTAGCGCGAGAAGATCACGCGCAATCGCGCGCAGCGCTCTTGCCCAGTCTCATCTACAACAATCAGTACCTCTACACACAAGGTACGGGATTGCCGGTTGCGATTACCGCGGACACGCGCTACATCGCCAATAATGGTGTCCACGAATACATAAGCCAGGGCAACGCTCACGAAGTGATCAGCGGCTTTCAATTTGCCGACTTCAATCGGACATCCGCTGCGGCAGCCGCCGCGCGAGCCAACGCGGAAGTGGCTGCCAGAGGCCTCGTGACGACAGTGGTGAAGATCTATTACGCGGAAGTAGTGGCCCGACGGAAGTACGCAAATGCGCAATCAGCAACCGATGAAGCAAAACGGTTTTTCGAACTAACGCAGAAACTCGAGCAAGGCGGCGAAGTAGCCCATTCGGACGTCATCAAGGCGCAGTTGACAGCCAATGACGCGCAGCGCGCTCTGCGTGAGGCACAACTTGCGATGGATTCAACCCATCTCGAACTTGCCGTCCTGGTCTTCCCCAACTTTAATCAGAACTTCTCGACGGTGGACGATCTCCGTTTGCCGCCTCCCTTGCCCCCGATGCAGGAAATCGAGCAGCAAGCCAAGGCTAAGAACCCGCAACTCTATGCGGCCATGCAGAGCGCACGAGCCGCAGGACTTGAGGTATTGGCCGCCAAAGCGGCCTACCTCCCAACGCTTACACTCGATTATTTCTACGGCATCGACGCGAATCATTTCGCGCTCCACAGTCCAAGCGCCGAAGGGCTTATTCCAAATCTGGGATATTCGGCGAGCGCAACGCTGAACATTCCAATATGGAACTGGGGTGCAACGCGGAGCAAGGTCCGCCAGAGCGAATTGCGGCGAGAACAGGTGCAGATCGAACTATCAGCCGCACATCGTAAGCTGATAGCCGACCTGAAAAGCTTTTATGCAGAAGCCGAGGGTGCAAAGATCCAACTGGATGTCCTGCAACAATCGGCCGATCTGGCAGCCGAAAGTGTGCGGCTTACGAGCCTGCGATATCAGGCTGGCGAAGCCACGGCCCTGGAAGTCGTCGATGCGCAGAATTCACTCGTTTCGGCACGCAACAATTACGACGACGGCGAAGCTCGATATAGGCTGGCCATCGCTAATCTGCAGACTTTGACCGGGATCTTCTAATTCAATGGCAACTCGACGGCTTGTGCATTCAATTCTAGGGTTTGCTGTCCTTAGTTTCCTTCCGCTCGCCGCCTGCTCAAAGCAGCAGGCCGAACCGCAGCCGATCGTGTCGGTGCAGGCTGCGCCGGTGAAACAGGGAAGCATTTCACAAACCGTGACAGCCGATGCGGTCTTATACCCGATCAATCAGGCGACGATCACGCCTAAGATCGCCGCGCCTGTGCTCAAGACTTACGTCACCCGCGGATCGAAGGTTCGTCAGGGCCAGTTGCTGGTGACCCTCGAAAACAGAGATCTGACGGCGGCACAAGAGGAGAATCGGGGAAACTTCGAGACCGTGCAGGCGCAAACTGCAATAGCGAAGCAGAACTCCATACCTGAAGAACTGACGAAAGCAGAGTCAGACACGAAGGCAGCAAAAGAAAGCCTCGACGTCCAGCAAAAGCTCTTTGATAGCCGTCAAAATCTGTTCAATCAGGGCGCAATTCCGCGCAAGGATCTCGATGCGGCGGCAGTCACTCTGGTGCAGGCTCGCGCTCAGTATGAACAGGCGCAGAAGCATTTCGACGGATTGAAAGCCGGTGGAAATCAATATGCGCTCAACTCCGCTGGCGGGCAACTCGTCGCCGCAGAGGGGAAATACAAGGGGGCGCAGGCTCAACTTCAATATTCCCAAATCCGCAGTCCCATCGATGGTGTGGTCACGGATGGACCGCTGTATCCAGGAATGCTGCCGACGGTGGGCGCGCCTCTCATCACCGTGATGAACCTGTCGCAAATGATCGCGAAGGCGCATATTCCCCAGAATCAGGCATCGTTACTGAAGAAGGGCGATGATGCGACCGTCAAGATGGTGGGCCTTGAGGACGAAATCAAAGGTAAAGTCATTCTGGTCAGCCCAGCCCTCGATCCTGGTAGTACCACCGTCGAAGTCTGGGTACAAGCTGCTAATCCGAAGGGCGCACTGAAAGCGGGGTCGTCAGCCTCACTCTCGATGGTCGCGCATACCGTGCCCGATGCACTCGTTGTCCCGGCTGAAGCGTTGGTTACCGATGAGGGAGGCAAGAAGTCCGTTATGGTTATCGGCGGCGACGGCGTCGCCAACAAACGGGAAGTCGAGACCGGTGTACAAACCGCCGACTCCGTGCAGATCGTGAGCGGAGTGAAGCCGGGGGAGCAGGTAGTGAGCACGGGCGCGTACGGCTTGCCAGACAAGACCAAAGTAAAGGTTGAGGCGCCCGCCGCTCCTGGCAAGGAAGGCGGCGACGAGGGCAAAGACAAAGGCGAAGGCGGGAGCGAGCCGTAAGCATGGCGACGAAGATCACGCCAATTGACGAAGTGCAACGCCTTCCTGTTCCGTTGCCCGACTATTGGTTCTCGCGTTTTTCGAAGCCGCTTATCTTTCTAATCATCGCGTTGGCGATCATGGGAGCGTATCTCGCGTTCACCATCCCCGTCGCTGTTTTCCCGGAAGTGAACTTTCCCCGCATCATTATCGGCATCGACAACGGTGTGATGCCGATCGATCAGATGATGGTCACGATCACACGCCCGGTAGAGGATGCGGTGAACAGCGTTCCCGGATTGCAGCGGGTAAACTCCATAACCAGTCGTGGCTCTGCGGAAATCGACCTCTTCTTCAACTGGAACGTCGATATGGTGCAGACGTTGCAGTTAGTGAACTCTGCGGTGGCGCAGGTGCAAACCTCGCTGCCGAATACGGCGAAGTTCGATACTCACCGTCTCACCTTCGCCAGCTTTCCCATTCTGGGCTACAGTCTGACGTCGGATACGGTTCCGCAAACGCAGCTCTGGGAGTTGGCGACCTACGAGCTTAAGCCGCAGATAAACCGTCTCGATGGAGTAGCAACGGTTGTCGTCCAGGGGGGACAGGAGCCGGAATACTTAATCACGCCTGATCCTTCGAAGCTCTTGAGCGCCTCGGTTACAGTGCCGGACATCACCAACGCAGTCGCGAAGACCAACCTTGTCGATTCGCCCGGCCTGATCGAGGACAATCACCAGCTCGTGTTGGGGTTGATCAACGGCCAGGTTCGCAGCCCCGAGGAGCTGGGCCAAATCGTTGTGAAGACCAACCCGGCCGGGATCCCGATTCACATTGGCGATGTGGCTACGGTCACCCACGGCACAAAGCCGAAGTACACGGTAGTGACAGCGAATGGCAAGCCAGCCGTACTGCTCTCGATCAACCGTCAGCCCGACAGCAACACCGTGGTAGTAGCGGACGAAGTGAACGCCAGGGTGGCGGAGCTCAAGAAGACGTTGCCGCCGGGCATCAAGCTGACTCCGTACTACGATCAATCAGGACTGGTAAGGGACTCTATCGGTAGCGTGCGAGACGCGATCCTGATTGGGTTGGTGCTGGCGTCGATTGTCATTGTCGTGTTCCTGCGTGACTGGGGCAGCTCCGCCGTCGCAGGAATGGTGATTCCGATCACCATCGTGATTACTTTCATCGTGCTGAAGGCCATCGGCGAGAGTTTCAATTTGATGACGCTTGGTGGACTGGCAGCCGCCGTCGGACTGGTTATCGACGATGCAATCGTTGTAATCGAGAACATCGTCCTGCATCGAGATCTCGGGCAAGGAAGACTCCAGGCAATCTATAGCGCTCTCAAAGAAGTCACAGCGCCGTTGATTGGATCCACGGTCACGCCAATTGTCGTATTTTTGCCTCTCGTCGCGATTCATGGCGTATATGGCACGTTCTTTCGCGCGCTTGCAGTCACGATGGGCGTGTCATTGTTCACATCGCTCGCGCTGGCGCTCACATGGACACCGAACCTGAGCCAATACTTTGTGAAGCGGAAATCGCAGCACAAAACCGACGAAGTGGCGGCTGCGGAGTGGACCGATCGTGAACGCCTCGAACGTATGATTGAGGCCGAAGAGGCCTCATATGGCAAGCGGTTTCATGCCGTCGTTAATTTCTATGAGCGTTGGCTGCGCCGGGCGCTGGAGCGTCCGTTGTTGCTCGCCGGCCTAAGCGTAGTCCTGATCGTTGTTGCCTACTTCTGCTTTCAAGCTCTTGGATCGGACCTGCTGCCGGCGATGGACGAAGGCGGCTTTATCGTCGATTACATCATGCCGCCGGGAAGCTCGCTCGCCGAGACTAACCGCGTCGTCAACCATGTAGAGCAGATCATACGTGCCGACAAGGACGTGCAAAGCACTTCGCGGCGTACCGGCTTGCAACTTGGACTCGCGGCGGTGACGGAAGCGAATACCGGTGACATCTCCGTGAAGCTGAAGGCGAAACACGAACGCTCTTCTGACGAAGTGATTGCGGACCTTCGCGTCAAGATCAAACAGGAAGAGCCGCAACTGGATACGGAGTTCCCGCAACTTTTGCAGGACATGATCGGAGATCTCACCAGCGCGCCCGAGCCGGTGGTGATCAAGTTATTTAACAACGACGCGGCTCTGTTGGCGAAGACCGGGCCGCAGGTCGCCGATGCAATCTCCAAAATCAAGGGCGTCGTCGACGTCAAGGACGGCGTCGAGAACACCACCAGCGGCCCGGCATTGAATTACCAGATCGATCCTGCGGTGACAGCGCGCGCCGGCTTTAGTCCCGACGAAGTAGCCATCGATGCTTCTGCCATTCTCGAAGGTGAGCCCGCCACGACTCCTGTGGTTGTGAACAACCGCGCCTACACGGTACGGGTTCGGTTCCCGGACGCGAATCGAGCGAATATCGAAGCGATGAAGAATACGCTGCTCGCAAGCTCCGCAGGTCGCACCGCAACGCTTGGTTCATTGGCTACGGTAACGCAAATTCCCGGGCAGACAGAAATTCGCCGTGAGAACCTGCAGCGCGATTTGGAGGTCACTGCTCGATTTGAAGGGATCGATCTGGGAACCGGTATTAACAAAGTGCAAGCCGAAATCGCCAAGCTTCACCTTCCATCTTCGATTCGCATCGAGTACGGCGGGCTTTACGCCGAGCAGCAGCAGACCTTCCACGACTTCGTCTTTGTCTTCGTGATGGCGTTCGCCTTCGTTTTTGCCGTGTTGCTGTTCGAGTTCCGGAGCTTCTCCGCCCCCACCGCCATCCTCGCTTCCGCGCTGCTCTCAACCGCCGGAGTCTTCCTTGCGCTGCTAATCACCGGCACAACGTTTAGCGTTTCCGCGTTCATGGGGCTGATTATGGTCATCGGCATCGTGGCCAAGAACGGAATCCTCCTGCTCGATGCCGAACACGAATTTCGACGCGCGGGATTCTCGCCGGAAGATGCCATGATGCGCGCCGGTAGGCGACGTTTGCGTCCGATCGCCATGACTGCCATTGCGGCCATCGCGGGCATGCTACCCCTCGCCTTCGCCCTCGGCGCAGGATCGGAAATGCTTCAGCCGCTGGCCATTGCCGTAATCGGCGGCATCCTTATTTCGATGGTGCTCTCGCTATTGGTCACGCCTGCCGTGCACTTCTACCTCACCGGACGAAGAGAAGAGGCGGCAACACGATAAGCTTTAGAGTATGCCCATCGAGGTCGTCTTCTTCGACGTAGGCAACACCCTTCTGTTTCCCGATCACGAAAAGACATTAGCTCCGCTGTGGAATCGCGGGATCCGTCCCACCGAGGCGCAGCTCTTCGCCGCCGAACGTGTCGCACGCCAGGATATGGATTTGATTGTCTCGCAGACGCGTAAGGTCGATCTGCAATACTGGGAAACCTACTACGCGCATCTGCTGCGCACGCTCAACGTGACCGACATTTCGTTGCGCTTGGAGTTGGTTAACCTCGCCCGCACTTCGTCGAACTGGAGGCGCATGCCTCCGGGAACGATCGAAGTACTAGAGTCGATGAAGCGGAAATATCGCTTGGGCGTGATCTCCAATTCTGACGGACACATGGCCGAAAGGCTTGCAACGGTTGGCCTCGGAAAATACTTCGAGCATGTGATCGATTCCGGCAACGTTGGATACGAGAAACCCGCGCCGCAAATCTTTCAGGCAGCACTCGCAGCTATGTCTGTTGCGGCCGACCGTGCGCTGTACCTTGGGGACATATATTCGATCGACTATCTGGGAGCGCAAAAGGCCGGTATGCGCGCGATCCTAATGGACATCGCGGGAGTGTACGCGATGAGGAACGAGCCGAGAATTGAATCCCTCGATCAACTCACAGAGGCGATTTCGAAAATCTAGCAAAGGCCCATGATCGCACCACCGATGTCTACCAAACTCTGCACACCTGAGCCGCTGCCTTAGTCATTGGCTGCCCGGCCTTACAAGAGAATGCCTGCGTAAAGTCAGGCATATTCACGACGACGCCGTTGATGCGATACCTGGCTGGCGAGTGCGGATCAGTGAGCGCGCGCAGCCGCGCGTCTTCCGGACGCGTGTTCTCGCATGCCCATTGTGCAAAGCCGACAAAGAATCGCTGGTCGGGAGTTAGGTCATCGGCTGCCTGGAGATTCTTGTCTTTCGTTGCGTCTTTCCACGCGTTGTAAGCGAGGATCTCCCCTCCCAGATCGGCGACGTCTTCGCCTAGTGTGAGCTTGCCATTGATGTGTACATCGTCAACGACTACATACTTCGAATACTGGTCTTCGACGCATTGGGTGCGCTGCGTGAACTTCTCTGCGTCTTCTTTTGTCCACCAGTCGCGCAGATTACCTTTTGCGTCGTACTTGCGCCCCTGATCGTCGAAGCCGTGTGTCAACTCATGGCCAATCGTGCCGCCGGTGTTTCCGTAATTGGGAGCATCGTCCATTTTTGAATCATAGAGCGGTGGTTGCAGCACCCCGGCAGGGAAGTTGATGTCGTTCATCGCCGGGTTGTAATAAGCATTTACGGTCGGAGGCGTCATTCCCCATTCGGCATGATCGACCGGTTGCCCGATCTTGTTGATGCGCCTCCGTGATTCAAACAGATTCGCATTGCGTACGTCGCCAACGAAGTCTGTTGCAGTAATCTTCACGGAACTGTAGTCGCGCCACTTGTCGGGGTATCCAATCTTGTTGCGCATGCCCTGCAGTTTCAGTACGGCCTGCCGCTTCGTTTCCGGACTCATCCAGTCGAGCTGCTGAATGCGTTGTCCCATCGCATCTTCGATGCGACGAACCATGTCCAACGTGCTGGCCTTGAGTTCAGGAGAGAAAACTCTACGAACGTACGCCTGCCCCAGGGCCTCACCGAGGTCATCGTCCACGTATTGCACGCAGCGCTTCCATCGCGGTTGTTGCTCCTTTGCGCCGCGCAAATACTGGCGATAGAAAGCAAAGTTCTCATCCACGAACGGCTGTGAGAGATAAGGTGAGTAGGCGTTGGCGACGTGGAAGCGCAAGTAGTTCTTCCAGTTGTCCAGGGACTCACTTCCCAGTTCAGAACTAAGAGCCTTGAAAAACGGCGGCGCTGTGACGTTCATGATCTCGAACGGAGGCGTGTTCGCAGCTTTGAAAAAAGCCGGCCAATCGAAGTTAGGAGCGACTGCTTGCAGGTCAGCCACCTTCATCTTGTTCTTGCGCTTGTACGGATCGCGGCGTTCCACGCGGGTGAGGGACGCCTCAGCCAACCTAGTTTCCATGCGCATAATGTCCTGCGCCTCGGTTTTTGCTTTGTCCGGCGAATCGCCTAGAAGCTCGAACATCTTCTGCACGTGCTGCAGATAGCGCTCGCGTGTTTCCTTGGATTTGGCATCATCCTTCGTGTAGTAATCACGATCGGGCAGCCCCAGGCCACCCTGATTGATGCCGGCGATCTGCTCCTCTGAGTTATCCGGATCCTGAATCGAGGACGATCCAAACATTGTCGTCCCCGCAGCTTCGAGCTGAAGCCGGGCTACAAGCGGAGCAAGCTCGTGTACGGACTTCAGCGCACCAATCGCATCCAGCTCGGGTTTAATAGCTTGCACGCCGCGTTTATTCACTGTCGCTTCATCCATGCAAGCTGAGTAATAGTCACCGATCTTCTGAGTGACGGCGTCCCGCTGTTTGGCTGTCTGCGCTTCGTCGAGGATGCCACGCAAGAACCCGAGATTGTCCTGATAGAGCTTTCCGTAAACACCCCAGGAGGTCTGGTCCGGGGGAATTGGATTGTTCTTCTGCCAGCCGCCACACGAGTACTGATAAAAGTCCGCGCATGGATCCGCCGATTTATCCATCGACGTCAGATCCAGGCTCGGCGAATACGGCAACGTGGGCTCCGCAGCGGACGAGCCCGATGCTGGTGACGCGCTCTGTTGGGCTTGCGCGAGAGTAGCGATCGCAATCACAACGGTGAAAAACGTCACACGGAAGGAAAAAGTCGAAAAGTTCTTCAAGAGTGTCTGCTCCAGAAATTGAAGGCAAAGAGTAACAGAAAAGCGGCAATTGGCAACTCGCGACGATTCAATGCTGAACGTCAGTGCGCGAGTACCACACTGATGTCATCCCATACCAGCCAGTGCGCGTTTAGTTCATGGGCGCCATGCTTTGTATAAAAGCGTCGAGCCGCCGCATTTTCCGGGTCCACATCTACGCAAATCCGTTGTGCCTTGTGCTCGGCAAACCAGGCAGCCACCATCCGAAGCAGTTCAAACGCGACCGCACTGCCTCTGTTGGTGCGAATGACATTGATCCACTCCAGTTCCCCGTCGCAGCCGTACCTGCGCGTAAGATGTCCAGCAATGAAGCCAAGCATTAAATCAGTCTGAAGCGCGACATAAACTACGCGAGGTTTCAAGGCATGCTGCGGATGTAGTTCACAATCCATATAGCCGGCAATTCGATTTCTCCAGTAATTCTCCTCGCCCCATTCCGCCGACCGCATCCGTGCCATAGCCGGAATATCAGATTGGGAAGCCTGCCTGTAGTTAACCGCGCTCATGGAGCACACATTATTTGGTAAACGCTCAGCTCCACCCCCAAGTCCGGGCAGTCCGAGGTCGCTCCATCGACAAATGGAGTAGCCGAATTAGGCGGAATCCGTCGCTTGAATCGTTCGCTGGCTTCAGGCATCAAACCTATGCATTCGGATTTCGGGGAAGGAAAGTTATGTCACTACGTCCAGTCAGACAGATCATTCAAACGACGCCCACAATTGAAGGTGCCGGAGTGAAGCTACAGCGGGCATTCGGTTTTGGCAAGACGAAGGAATTCGATCCTTTCCTGCTGCTGGATGACTTCCGCAACGACAATCCGCAGGACTATCTCGCGGGATTTCCCTGGCATCCGCATCGCGGCATCGAGACGATTACGTATGTCCTCGCCGGCTCTGTCGAGCACGGTGATAGCCTGGGCAACAAAGGAAAGATGTCAGCGGGCGACGTGCAATGGATGACCGCCGGCAGCGGCATCCTGCATCAGGAGATGCCCAAAGGAGATGCGCAGGGCCGCATGCACGGCTTCCAGCTTTGGGCCAACCTGCCCTCATCATTGAAGATGACCGACCCGCGCTACCAGGACATACCTTCAAGCGCGATCCCCGAAGTCGCGGAAGATGATGGGACCCGTGTACGGGTTATCTGCGGAGAATTTGGAGGGAAGCGCGGACCGGTAGAAGGCGTGGCTGCCGATCCGAACTATCTCGATATCTCTGTTCCGCCTGGTCAACGCAAGCGGCTCAAAGTCGAAACCACACGCAATGCCTTCGCATACGTGTTTGCAGGTTCCGGCACATTCCGCGATGCCTCAAATCCGCGCGCGGTTCTTACTGAATCTGGCGTGGATCCAAATGCCACTCCCGTGTACGACGTCAACAATCACTCGTTGGTGCTCTTCGATCGCGGCGATGAGATCGTAGCGCAAGCTGGAGATGAAGGCATCCGTTTCCTGCTGGTTTCCGGGAAGCCAATCGAGGAGCCGGTAGCCTGGTACGGTCCAATCGTGATGAACACGCAGGAGCAGATCCGGCAAGCCATTGGCGAATTGCATACCGGCGCGTTTATCAAGCATCGCTAAAACGCAACTGCCTTTGTCCCGCTAGCACAACGGAGCGCCGGACGCCCTCGTCCGGCGAAGTAGAAGTTACTCGCGGACGACGAAGCGATGCGAAGTCCCACTTCCGCCACCTGCTATACTCGAACCAAGGAATCGCTGCATGCTTTGCGATTCTCCTGCCTTGGTTACGTCGGGGAGTGGCTCAGCCTGGTAGAGCACCTGGTTCGGGACCAGGGGGTCGGAGGTTCAAATCCTCTCTCCCCGACCAATTCCTTTCAACAACTTGCAAATTCGCCGGGTCATGAGGGTTTACACAAAAGGGTTTACATTGTCCGGGCAGGCTGCTGGCCCGGTGTAAACTCCCGCCAAACGCTGGCGGCGGCTAAACTCACAGCTTCCACTCGTTCTTCCCACCACGTGCGGTTGTAAACGTTCTGCGTCACATCCACCGTAGCGTGTCCCATGTTGTCGCGCGTTACTTCGGGCCGGACGCCAACACTGCTCATCAGGCTCGAATGCATCGTGCGGAAGCTCCGAAAATCCACGGTCGCAGGCAAACCTAACTTCTTGACCGTGGGCTTCAAGTGCCGACGCAGCAAGTTGCGCCGGTTTACCGGGCCACCCTTTGCATTGGTGAAAACGAGATCATCCGGCTTCCGATACTTCGATCTTTGCCAAGTTGCTTCCAGAACCGCCTTCAGGATTCCGTGAGAATCAAGAGGAATGCTCCGGCGACCTGCATCGGTTTTCGTGTCATCGAACTCGCCTTCGTAGAAACGCTCTACGATTTCGATTCGATCCGGGTGAATTCGCTCCCAACGCAAAGCGGCAACCTCGCCAATTCGCATTGAACCAACCACCATCAGCGCAACGATGGACTTGGTCGGCTCCGGCAACGCATCGATCACGCTGCGAATATCCTGCTTTGCGAGCAACACGGGAGGTTTGCGTGCCTTCTTGCGCGGCAGGCGAACTCCCTGAGCAGGATTCACTCGAATGATTCCCCAAGTTTTGCCTTGGTTCAGAACCGTTCTGAGACATGCGTGCATATTGCGAATCGTTTTCGAGGCCAAGCGCGGAGAAAACGAGTTGAAAAAATCTTGTAGTCCGATTGTTCTCATTTTCGTGAGTTTGATCGAACCCAATTCGGGCAAGATGTACGTGTCCAGAAAAAAGTCGTAACTGAGTCTCGTTGAGTTCTTCAGCAGCGGCCAGATTCTTTCACGACACATTGCCACAAGTGCTGCGAGTGTTCCTTCCCCGAAGGGAAATTGTTGAGGTTGATTGTTCCGTTCGTTGACGCCTTCAATGAACTGGTCTGCTTCCCGTTGAGCTTCAGATCGCGTGGGAAACTTACTTTTCGCCCAGCTCTTTGTATGCGGGCAACGCTTGCCGGAACTGTAGTCCCAATAGAAAATCTTCCACTTGCTCCCCAAGTCCTTCACTCGGGGTCTCTGGTGTCGTTCTCGCACCACGATTTCCTTTCCGTGGTGCTTCAACCGTGATCTACGATTAACACCAACGGAACTCATTGGCAAGCGCCTGCGCGTTTTTCGAGGAAACGTTCAATTTCGGAACGCCGGAAGCGCACATAGCGACCGAGACGAATCACGGGTAGCTCACTGAGATGGCTGTAAATCCAACTGCGAGGAACGCGAAGAATTTGGGCAACCTCGCTTGCATCCAGAAGAATTGCATCCTGCGGGACTGACCCAAAGACGGGGTGCGAAATTGCGTTGCTCTCCATATGCGGACTCCTGTTGTCAAAATGCGAATGGAACGGAATGGGTTAAAAGGGAATGGATAACGGACAATGGGTTAAGGGAAAGGAGTCCGCCCTGTGGGTTAACGCTGTGCCGGGCCTGCGGCCCGGCAAGCTGCTGCAAGCTCGCCGTTGGTTCGGTTTTGCGTGCTTGCTCATTTGTGCTGTTGCAAGAATTGTCGAAAGAGCGGGTGATAGAGTTTGTAACGCCCGCGTCCTGCGCGTATCAGCAATCCTTTATCACTTAATCGCCTGAAATATTGCGGGTGAAACCTCTGCGCGAACGGAGCGGGGTTGAACTCGTCCTCATCGCTTGCTGCAATTGCATGTAAGAGCGCAATTTCCTTTTCGGAGAGCTGCGCTAAATCGCTGTTGAATTTGCCTCGTTCCAAACGGTTGAAGACGCCGTGCCACAGATGCGCTGGATTTCTGAATGGGCGAGCGTGATACTGACTCCAAAGATCGCGACAGATGAATGCCAGAAAATACGGATGCCCATAGGTTTTTTCGTACAGCCATTCAGACATGTTTAATGTGTCCACCTGCGTGCTACGGAAAACAGCACGCGTATATTCACGGGTCTCCTCAGGCGTGAACGGCTCAAGGAAGCATTTGTTATAGAAGCGTACCGCTGGCTCTGCAAAGCTGCGGATGCCCGAGAAGTAATCACGCTTTGCGGAGAAGCACACACTGAGGTTGACGCCTTCTATTCCAAAGCTCTGGAACTGATCTCTGATGATGAGTGCGGTGTCCTGCACTGTCGGCGTCGCCAGATTGTGGAGATCATCGAGGAAGAATACCGCACCCGAATAGGCCGGTTGAATGAAGTGCTCCCATGCTTCGGACAGGGCATGACGAAGCAGAGCGCTTCCCGAACTCAGGAAATACTGCCTTGGTTTGCGGTCAACCACGACCGCGCCGACGCTGACTCTCGTCAATTTCCAGTTTTCGATCTCCGCGCGGATCTTCGTTGCGACCGATTCGGACGCGAGCAAAGTATCTGCAAGACGGTCGCATAACGCCTCAGCAAATCTCATGTAATCAGAAATGTCTTTGGAAATAGAGAATGTGACCGGCAGCACACGAGGTGTCCAATCGGAACATGTGGACGCCAACTTGAGCAAAAGACTGCTCTTTCCAATTCCCCAGTCACCGAGAATTGCGAAGGATGCCATTCGGCCTGTTCTGGCGATGGATTGGAGCGAATCTGCAAACGTATCCAGGTGAACTTGCCGGCCAATGAATTCATCGGGTTTTACAGGAAAATTCGGCTCTGGAAGCATCGATGGCCCTCAAACTCACAAAACTCACAATCCTCAACGTTGAGCTTTGTGATTTTTGTGAGTTTCGTTCGATTCAATGCGCGATTGTGGGTGGGAGCACAACGGGCGGAGATCGCCCGTTGTGCAGAGGTGGGGGGGATTGTGAAGGTGGGTTTTGCTTTTGTGGCCGGAAGTTTGTGGGTTCAGTTCAGGATTTTGGGAACGAGGGCTTGATTCTCGACGAATGCGAAACAGGTGGACGTTTTTGGGCCACTGAGCGCCAGCTTGACCAGCGCCAGAGAGACCCAGTCAGTCAGTTTTTCAACGATCACGGCTTCGCCGAGAATGCGCTCGCCCACGACAAGATAATGAGTGAAGCTGTCGCCGTCTTTCGACATAGCGCACCTCCAAGGTGTTTTGGTTTTTTGCTTGTGGATGGATTTGGAATCAGGTCGTGATTCCGTTTGTGGTTCTGGGGTGGCGATTAGCGGCGGAATTCCCGTTTCCTGCGTTCAAGAGCAGGCGGATTGACGCACTGCTGAACATCGGCTCGGCAGACTTCGCACTCCTCGGCATCGTCGTGCAAATGCCGTGAGCGCTGGTCCACGGAGAACGCGGGAAGGCCGTCGCGACGCAGCTCAGTGACTTCTGCGGACGCGTCTTCAGGCGACAGATTGTGACTGCAGATGCAGTAAATCTGTTTTCGCCAATCAAAGAGCATCACCAGTTTCAGGTTGACGGACGTGTTCTGATTCGTCTGGCGCATCGCGCACCTCCGAGACTTGGTTTGTGGATTTGGGAATTGGATCAGGAAGGGATCAGAAGAACTTGCGTTCGGTCTGATTCAGCGTGTGGATTCGATTGAGGTGGGTTGTTCGTCGCAGCCTTTGAATTGCGGCAGGTCTTCAAACAGGATCAGCCCTTGCGGATTGGATTGGGCTGCTGCCTCAATGAGCGCCTCGGGGATTCCGGATTCGCGGAGTGCATCAGGCCGGAACACCAGTTTAGGCTTCGGGCTGCGATCTTCTGGATCAAGGATTCGCATGTCAACCAACGTGCCGTTTTCTTTTCGGTACGCTGGCCAATGCGTGCTGTTGATGGTCACAACAGAATCGTGCATTTGGTTCACCTCCATTCTTTGTAGGTCTTGCCGTGCTCGCTGAAGTTGCTGCAAAACTCGTTCAGCAGGACAGTGGAATACCGGGCATTCAAAATGTGGGCTTGCTATGTAGCCGAGAAGGCGCGGATCACATTCGAATTCCTTCTCAGCCCACTCACGGTCGGACTCGGCAACAAAGCACATTGCCGAGCCGTTGCAGTTGGTGATGAGGTACTTCCAGAATTTCAGCGTCATGGCTTTTCCTCGGTCCAGGCGCTGAATGGGTTGTGTGTGGATTTGCGAACTTCCGCGATCAATTCCCGAACGCGACTACGACGGCTATCGATGCGGTCAATCAGTTCGTTGATTGCGTCTGGATCGATCCATTCAGGCGGCAGATCTCCTGCCATGTCTCCGAGTTTCAGTCGAGAGAAGGTCTCGATGCGACTCAGCCAAGGCTCGAATGAATGCCAGCCGGTGATGTTGCTATAGACCTCCCTTTTCGCATAGATCCCGCGTAATGGGCTGTCCGGGAAATTCCACTCTCCGGCATTGAAGCAGTAGCCGAAGTCAATAAAATGAGCGCGGAATTTCTGTTTTGATCGTGGGCGGCAGAACACGGCTTGCCGACCGTCACAGTTGCACAGCCATTTGTCCAGAGCACACGCGCCGGCAAATTCCTCCACGTTTTCGATTCGTGGAAGCACCGACTCGGGCAAGTAGTCGAACACTTCGCCCTCTGAAATGAAGCGCGAGCCAAATGCCATGCCGTGCGAACATTTCAGTGTCGAATTGGAAAGCTGGATCACCAGCGACGGCGCGCTCTCCACGAGTTTAGGAGGCACGTAGAGAATGGCCGGTTCTGGAATCGTGAGTCCGATTGCGCGACCAATTGAGCAGGCGAGCCACTCATTGGCGAGCACGCGGAGCGACTGTGGGTTGTTCGCGAACTTGACCACATAAGCGTTACCGTCACTTGCGATGAGCATGTGCGACTGTGCTCCTCCTCTCATGGCGCGAATGTGGCCTGTCGCAATCAGGAACGAGCTGGATATTTCTTGTGGGTTCATTGGTGCTCCGAGAGCACGCGCAGTGTGGGCGGGGAAATGGCGATCTGACGTGGTGCGCGTGCGGAGTGGTTCCACGAGATCGCCAAACCGCAACGCGACTCGGACGGTCACGTCAGCGAATTGCCATTTTGGGTATTGCGGGGTGGGAGAGCAGGAAGAATCCGAGTCGGAGAATGTCTTTGTCTCTCTGACTCGGAACAGGTGGGTACGGCATCAGTCAGGCAGCGGCTTCGGGCAAGAACTCTTCGATAGTCTTGTATCCGCCATTGTTCTGACCGACTTTTACCGAGCAAGGAAGATGGAGTTCCATTCCGGCTTCGATCTCGCTTGCCGGAATGTCGTAACCGCTCGCTTCCAGACGCTCCGCCAGTTCTTCCGGGCGGCCGAACACGCGCACCGTCTCGCCGTTCACGTCCACCTTCAAGAACAATGACTCGCCCTGACGAGTCTTCATACGGTCGATCTTGGTGATGACCGCAGGAACAGGGCTTGTCTTGGAAGCAGCCGTGACGCGACGAGGCTTGATCGGCGTTGCTGTTGCCGCGCTCGGCGAATCGAATTCGCGACGAGCATTATTGTCTGAGGGTGCGCCGTTCTTGGCCGCCTGCGAGGCCAGGCGTTCGAGCAACTCGTAGGCGTAGGAGGCCGTTTGGCTATCCTGCGCCTCGTCGTTGGTCACGCGCGCCTGAACCTCAACCTGTACGGCAGCCTTTCCGTCCGTCTGGACGCTGCGCCGGATGCGAAAAATGAGCGGAGACACCTCCGCATTCGAATTCCCATTCGCCTTGACGGACCCGTTTCCGTTCGCAGGCGATGAGACTCCGACTTGCGGTGCTAACGCAGTGATCGCCGCCGCAGCAATGTGCTTGCAAATCCGCCCTTCCTGCGCAATGCGCACTTGGAAATCGGGACAGGTGCATGAGCCAGTGCCGTGGAGGTCGAGTTTCACCTTGTAAGCGACTCCGCTCTTGTTGGTCACGATGAACTCCGGGAAATCACCCGAAACGTGCAGGCGATTCGTTTTCATTTCTTCCACTGCCCGAGCCCAGCGATTACCCGCCTTCGATTGAAGGAAAGTGAGCGCCAGGGAGGCCGATTGTGGATCGACAGCTTGTGTTGCGAAAGACATTTGTGGTTCTCCTTTTTGTGGATTGGGTGGCTGGAATCGCCGTTCCCGCTCGTCCGCGGGGCCAGCTCTCCCGTGACGCCAGCCGTTGTGGGTCAGCGTGGGAGTACCGCCGAACTTCGTGGATTGGGTTCTTTTTGGGTAAGGGGTTTGTGGATAAAGCTTGTTCAGTCCCGCAATGGCATAAGCAGGTGCTGATAGCGGAACGCGTCAAAGACGACCACTTCGGAGATCGTTTTCGGGAACAGCTTCATCGAGACGGTCTCGGTCTCAATGCTCTTCACGTATTGCGTGAGGTACTGATGATTGAGGCCGATGTCTCGGGACTTTCCCAAAACGCGTGCGTGCTCCAAGGCGACACGGTTGGCCGTGCCATCGTTTTCGGCCTTGATGCAAGCTGGTGATTTCGACAATTCGAGTTTCACCATAGAGTTGGGGGCCTTTTTCGCAGTGGGTGCTAGTTTCGTCAGTCCATCCAACAGCTCATCACGCTGAAACACCACTCGGCTTTCAAGTGGAGTTTTGGGAATGACGTTCTCATAGTTTGGGAACTGCCCTTGGCTCGGTCGGGCGATGAGCATGGAACCATCTGAGACCAAAAACAGGTTGTGCTCAGTTTCCTCCCGGCAAGTCGATAACTTGACCCAGGAAGATTCGCCCGAGAGCTTGCTGAGTATGGCTGCTGTTGAGCGGAGAAGCAGAGTGGAGAACTCCGAGTTCGTTCCATGCTTTGCTGCTCCTTCAACGACTGACAAACGGTGTCCGTCTGTGCCCACGACGCGAAACTTCGATTCACGCATTTCAAGTTTGATCGTGTCGGTGCAGTACCGAGTCGATTCTGCGGAGAGGCAAAACGCCGCCTTGTTCAGTGCCGCTTCGAGTGCCGAAGCAAGAATCTGCCCCCGAAAGCAGAGTTCCCCATCGGGAATTCGAGGAAAATTCTTCGGCTCAATAAAGGGCAATTCGACCACGCGTCTGTTCGCTTGTACTTCAAACTTGCTGTCGTGAATCTTGATCTCGACGGTCGGGGCAGTTTCGGTTTTTACGGCTTGGTAGAGATCCTTCGCCGGAACCAGTACATCGACGTTCAATGTCGGCGCGCTAGGCGAAGGAACAGAAACAATGAGGCTGTTATCCAAGTCAGTTGCGGTCAAATCGAGACGGCCTTTCACAACTCGCCATCGCAAGTTTTCCAGCACCGGCAAGGTTCCTCGTTTCGGCACTACGAGACAAAGCCGTTCGAGTGCCGTTTTGAGTTGATTAGTGTCGATTACGTTCATAGCTAAAGCTCCTTTTGTGGATGAGGGCATCCTCGCGATTGATCGCGTGATGCAGTTGTGGGTTGATATCGGAGTTTTTGTGGGATACGGAAAGGATTTGTGGAAGTGAAAACTTGGAAATACGAAACTACGCGATTTGGGCCGCCATTACTGTCGGAGGCGGCAAATGACTCTGCATTGAAACAGGCGTCGGCTCGAATGCGCGGTGCAGCGCGTACTGCGACAAGATTTCGAGCTCGTAAAGCTGCAGAGTCGAGAGCACAATCTTTTCCATCGTGCGCTGGTGCTCAAATTCGGCGATCACCTGTCCGTCGTTTCGTTTCCGCAAACTGAACTGATTTGCTGGATCGCCAAAGCGGATAGGAATAGCTCTCTCCTGATTAACAG
Source organism: Terriglobales bacterium (assembly GCA_035567895.1). Classification (NCBI taxonomy): domain Bacteria; kingdom Pseudomonadati; phylum Acidobacteriota; class Terriglobia; order Terriglobales; species Terriglobales bacterium. Next base: position 37,858 of record DATMPC010000083.1, read on the forward strand.
CGCGACGGGTGAAGACAGCCAGTGTCGCAAGATCATTGGCTTTATTGACGCAGAACTGTGAGCGCCAGAGTGGAGTCTGCACGTCGAATCGCACACCGTGACCGCAGACGTTCAGTCCGACGCTAAGCGAAAGTTCGTCACGGAGCAGCAGATCAACCTGCTCATAGGCAAACAGAGCACGCTTTGCTAGCGCGTGCATTGCCTGAACCTCACCGGGATGCAGGTCGAACCGAGCGACCCGTTTCCCATCATCACGGACGGCAAAGAAGACCCGCAGCCGGCCCTCATCGACCTGCTCGTAAATCAGGAACTGGGCAAAGCGTCCGTAGATCTTGTTCTTCGAGACACCGCCGTTCGAGCTGAACAAGTCTCCCTCCGAGCAGATGGTGTCATCAAACGGGCTCTCCTGTTCGCCGCCATCCGGTTTTTTCGAATCGCGCAACTGGAACTGCTCAACGCGACGCTCGACCGCTCGCATGATTGCGAGCAGATGGAGTAATTGCTCAATTGAGTCAATGCGGGTTTGGACTTCGACCGACTCTCGGCGTGGAGTCTGAGCAGCTACCGTTAACGTTAAGCCAGTGCCACCCACCTCCCCCTGAACTCGGCCGTATTGATTTGCGATCAGAGTGTTCATAGAAGTTCTCCGGTAGCCTCACTCCTGCCCTTCCACGGGTTCCGGTTGAGGCTGAGTGTCAATTTCAAATTGGGTGGTTTTGGGGAGCGTGGGAAGGATTGATTTGGGTATGACCTTATCGGTCGGAAATATGAGTGCTTTGAGCGAAACAGTGTGGCCGTCAGTCGTCGCTTTGATCGCTCGTACGCACTTTCCTGCGGCATCGGCGTCCACAAGGTTGGAGTTTCGCAGCAAGTTATAAACGTGACAGTTTTCCGGCAGGGTAATGTTGTGCAGCGTCCGAAGGCGTTCACGCACCAAAAAGAGGACCGCCGGCATTACAACCGCCGTTCTGCTTCCAGAGACAAAGACTTGGCCGCCGAGCATATTCACGTTGATCTCACCGTTGACGATCATCTCCTGCAGGATGCGCAAAAACCATCCGACTTTGCTGTCAGGGTGGTCGGCTATTGCGGGATGAGCACGCTCGACACTCGCTTGGTCGGCTTTGGAGACAGCTCGTGATACTGGATCGTCGCTATCAAGCGTGTCGTGACTGCCCACGAGTGTCGCAGTGATCTTCTTAATTCGCGACGCTCCGAGGTAATCAATGTCATCGGGCGTAAGGAGCTGGCGGAATAGCAGAGAAGGAGAAAGCAGAGCATGATCGCCGTGTTCGCGCTCCGGCTTCCATGTCAGCGTCGGCGATTTCCGGTTGCGCTTGACGAACTCCACGTAAGGTTCGGCGAACGGACGCCAGCGTGTGTCGCCGATTCGCAAGTCCATCTCGAAGAGCTTGCCGATGTCATGACAGAGCGCCGCGATGAACGCGGCGTACTGCCAGCGAGGTTTGTTGCGGGCCGTTTGGAAGCTGTCTCGGGTGCCATCTGGCCGTCGTTCCGTGATGGTCGTGCCGGCGAACTCCTCCAGCGCTCGCAACGCTACTTCAAGCGAATGCTGGTAAAGACCGCCTGGGCGGCTGTGGTGATGGTTTTCGCTGGCCGGGAGATCTCCGATCAAACAGCGAAATCGATTCAGCAAAGCCTCAGCGAGCTCGTGCGAGCGAAAGTCGAGCGACAGCCGGTACAGAATCTGCTCGTCAATCGATTTCGTCTGTTGCATTGCCATGACACCTCCATTGCGGGTGGCTGTGCCACCCGCAAGACCCACCCGCGAGACCCACCCGCGCGGGTGGGTCGTCAATGGAATGGTTAAAGGCGTCGCGCCGCGACGCCTTTAACCGGTAAATCTCGGCTGAGATTTACCGCCGACCGCAACGCGGTCGGTGACGACTCGGCGCTACGCGCCGACCAACGCTTCCTGCTGCAAAGGCTGACCGCGAAACGTTGGGATCGAGGTGTTGCGGCTGACCACGCCGCTGACGGTCAGCGTGGACTCCTCTCCGACCGGCAGCTTGTGCGGTTTCTCGTCCCAGATTTCAACCGCGTAGTTCGCGCCCGCAGTATTGTCCGAGTCCAGCACCAACAGGTTGGTCACATGTGTCTCTTTTAACCCGCTGGCATTGACCCTTCGCGACGAACACCGCAATACCGTGCCCGTTAACTTCATCGCTGTTTCTCCTCAAACGAGATATTGACTTGTGGAATCGGTGTTCTCACCTGGTATGGCTTCAGCGTGTCTTGGGTAAACCTACCTGCGATGGGTTGGGCAGCCCATTTCCGGTAGAGCCGGGCACGGCCCTCGGAACTGACCACCACAATCAGACGGAAATCCGAAGCAGTGTGCTCCAAAACCCGGCCATAGCGCTCGGTGAGCGTGCGGGTCTGATACTTCGGCGTATTGTCCGGTCGATCCACGGCAGCGATGCATAGCTTGCCGTCAGCTCGCCGGAGTAAGAATTCCTGCCACAGATAAGGATGCCCGGCGACGTGCGGAAGCGCGTCGGTCGGGCAGCCAGCAGCATTTAGGACCGTGATCTTTTCCGAATGAGCAAAGGTGAACTCGGCTGGCCAGGTTCTGGCCTCTAGATAGAAATTGACGCCTAACAGCTTGCAACGAATTGTCGGGGGCGTATGCCGCCTGCGTGCCATCAGGTCGGCGCCCACCAGGCGCGTGGCGGACATTGTGACCTGATGGATTACGGGATAATTTGCGATTTGCCGCAGGAAGCCCGCATTCTTGAGCACCTGCAACTGGGCGGCAACACGCGTCGGCGAATTGGCAAGCCCGAGCTTCTGCGCCTGCTCTGGCGTGCAGTAACCGCCCAGATATACAAGCGTTCTCAAGAACGCCCCTCTACACTCGTCCAGCAACAAGAGTCGTTTCGAAAAACGAATACTCACGAATATCCACACTCCATCAACATAGTCGTGGTGGATTGCGGTCCTAACGAACCGTTGTGGGACGCGAGCGATGGGACGGCTAAAACTGTGTCGGCGCATGGAGAATGAGATTTCGAGTATTGAACATTGCAAAAACAGCGATCAGGAGAACCAGCATCATTGCCGGTATTGCTATAGGCGCAGTCACCCACAGCAACGCCATTATGGGAATCAGTTCAAGTCCCGTCAGCGCGAGGCTGAACCGCATCGGCGAATGAATTTTGATTAAGCTCCTTTGGCTCGCACGGGTCCACCAGCCCTCAAGGAATCCAATCAAGAGCGGAAGGAGCAATGCCGGGACAAGATGCAGCAGAACGAGAGATCGGAATGTCACTAACTCGACGGCACTCCACATCTTCTGGCTCATCTTTTCACGGAACGGCTCTGGAAGAGACGCGAATAGCCGAGCCGTGTAACGCGCGCTTGCGTGCTGGAAGTCCGTGAGTATTGTTTCGGGAATGACGCTCGATGCTGCTACCCAGCTCCGCTGGATAAGGTTCGCGCTCCGACCGTCACTGATGAGCGACGCCAGAGAAACGAACAGCAAAATCAAGATGCCAATCCACAGCAGCCTCATCAATCCTCCAGCGGGAAGTGATGTACCGGTTCAGGTACCAGCGGAAAGCGGGTCTTATACGTGTGGCCGCTCGCGTAGAGAAATGCCTGGCCGCGCGGCAGCTTCATCAGCCAGTCTTCGCGAACCAGATTGTCGATAAGCTCCGTGGACTGCTGCGCAAAGGTCGCATCAAACGCCAAACGGCTGTGGACCTTGGGCCTACCTTGCAGGACCGGGCGATATGCGGCGGACTCGCGCCTTGTCAGCAGCGGCCCTTGACCAGCGATATCGGAGAATGTCTTTGCAGTCGCATGATCCGTTGCTCTGAACCAGAGTTTCGTATTGGTATTGTCGAGAATCTGCTGCGCTCCCGCGGTGCCAAGCACGCTCACCAAATCGGCCACGCTCTGAAATGCCAGAACCGCCATGACACCCTGCCCTCCGGCTTGCGACAACAGATCAACAAAACCGGGGAACACAAGCCTGCCGACTTCATCGACAATCAAGCGAACTGGCGTCTTCCGACGTTCATACGCGTAAGCGCGGCCAATGAAGTTCAACAGGTCTTGGAGAGCCAACATGCCAATTGCATAAGCCGTTTCCTTAACGATCATCGAACCCATGAACATGTACACGATTTGCTTGTTGCGGATGGCCGTGTCCCAATCCAGATCTGGGTCTTTCACCGACATCAGATTGCGAAAGTCAGGCCCGTCGAGTTTCGACAGCATCGGCTTCAGAGAGGAGACCATCTTGTCGTAATGATCTGGTGGATGTTTGATTAGACCCTGCAAGTATTGGAATTCCGGCGTATTGTCCGGAACACGTGGGAGTAGTTCTTCGAGCGTGCTGTTGACCTTTGCGTACCGGGCGATCTTTGAAAGAAGAGGCTGTTCGCCAGCAAGCAGCATCGCCTGGGCGATTACGTTGATAACCTCCCACGCGAAAGCCTTGAATGGTTCCGACTGCCCTCCACCAGGCAATAGTCCGGCGAGCCGATCGGGAATCTCCATCCCCAGCACGTAGTTGGACAGCGGGTTATATGTGCAAGAGATACGCGGGAGCGCAAGCGAGAAGAATTTGAAATCCTTTCCCCGCCCGGCGCGAACAGCAGCATCGTAAGCGCGATGCAGCACGTTCAGGTCACCCTTTGGATCAATGAAAATGACTGCCTCGCGACCGCGCTCAATCGCCTGCAGGAGATCGAGCTGTAAGTAGTGCGTTTTACCAGTACGCGTGGCGCCGGATACGAGCATGTGTCCTTCGAGATCGGTTAGAGGAGTAAAGACAGGCTCTTCATTTTTCAGACCAACGGCATGAAGAGCGCCGACGCCCCCGCTGTCACCTGGAGTTCTGTCGCGACTAGTCGTCAAAGCACTGTTCCGTTCAGCAGCGAGTAACTCATTAGCGCATTCGGACGTCCATGCGAACCCGTGTCCGATGTACTGCATTTCAGTTCGTTGCGGCAGATGGCTCAAGGTCAGTGCGCCGAGGCTTAGCGGTAACCTATGACCGATCTGCTGCGATCCGCGCATCAGTGCTACTCCGAGGAACGCAAGCCCTAAGTAGACGCCCTGCCGATGCGTCAGGAACAGGCGGTCGGGAGCCGCCGTACACATAGCAGCCAGCGACACCCACCCGATCACCAGGTACGGAAATCGCTGAACCCGAATTGCAATCGAAGGCAGCATAAAGTTCTCAACAAGCGCGCTGTAAAAGCAGAGCCACATTTCCAGCGGCGCGATCGATGTCATCTCGCGTCTTCAGCAGGACGGGCAGCGTCTCTGAAACGACATCGGCGGTTAACTCGTCAGCTCCCAAAAGGCGCAAGGCGTCAATCCAGTCGAGGGATTCACGGATGGCCGGTGGTTTGGTCATGCCCAGGTGACGAACGGCGGCGGTGAATCGTGCGACCTGTGCGCTCAGCCGCGATTCGGTGTTGCGAGAGCGAACGATGATTTCGGCTTCCAGTTCGGCACCGGGGTAGTCCATCCAAAGCAGGAAGCAACGCCCGCGGAGCGCATCGGTCAGCTTGCGCTGCGCATTGGAGGTCAAGACAACGACCGGCTTTCTAATCGCTGTAACAGTTCCCAATTGTGGAATCGAAACCTGGAAGTCGGAAAGGATTTCCAACAGGAACGCCTCAAACTCCGGCCCTGTCTTATCCACCTCATCGATGAGCAGAACCGATCTTGATTCCGATTGCAGTGCTCTCAAGATCGGACCGGGAATCAAGAAGTCGGGACTGTAAAGCTGCTGCTTCAGTTCAGCCCAAGTGTCCTCGCGCTCCTTCTGCCGGACAAATTCGAGAGCCATCCGTTGCAAGTGTTCGTTCCAGTGATAGAGCGCCTTGGCTTCATCGATTCCCTCGTAGCACTGTAGTCGGATCAACTCCATGCCGAACGTTTCAGACAGAACTTTTGCGATTTGCGTTTTTCCGGCTCCCGCGGGGCCTTCCAGCAACAACGGTTTCTGCAAACGGAGCGCAATGTACAGCACTGTCGCAACTTCAGCCTTTGCGACATAGCCGCGCTTCGCGAGTAATCCTTGCAGCTCGTCAGCCGAGCGAACGACGGAATCGATGTCACTAGTTATGACCATTGGATTTCCTTGCATCGAGCGCAGCGCGCGTGTCAGCTAACTGCGCCTCGAGCGCCTGGATGTATGCCGTCTGTGCCACCGCGAGCGCTTGCTCAGGTGATTGATTCTGATCTGCAGTGAGCGTAGGGGCGGTGTCAATCTGCTGTGCTGACTTGCTGCTGGGAATGCGACTGTCAGAAACACCCAACGCATTCAGCAGAAAAATTCGGATTGACTGATTTGTGTTCACGTTAACGATCGGCACGTTGGTGGGCTGCTGCAAGCGATTGGAATAACGGTTGCCTTCCGACGCGATTTCGTAACCCATTTGATTGCGGAGGTAATCAGCTTGGGAGAAAGGCTGATTCAACGAGCCCGCACCGGCGAACTCAGTGGCAACAACGGCGGCGCCAGTTCCGATCCGTGTGGCAGTTGAAAGAATCGGGTGACCACTTCCCTGAACCCTTCCAACCAGGCCGGCGCTACCGTCTTTCATCAACGCCAAGCCAGAGATGGTGACTTCACGGTTGCTAGGGAGAATTAGGGATGTGAAACGAACGTTGATGCGGTCCTTAACCGCTCCGGCTGTGTACCCGATCACTCGCGCGCCTTGGGGGATTACAACAGAATTGCCGAGCTGAACAGTCCGATCTACAACCGCGATGACGGGAGATTCAAGCCCGCTGCTGATCGCATTGGTCGTATGCGCGATGATTTCCGTACCCGAAGGAAGCTGAAGGTCGGATGAGCGCGTCTCGCGAAATGTAGAACCTAAATTCAAAACGGGACTCGGCGTGGGATTTGCCACGAATACCGTCGCTGGATTTTGCAGTTCGGATACTCCGGTCGGATTTGGCGAGATCGATGGATTGTTGTCAGATCCGCTGCCATCCGCGAACGTGAACCGGCGAGTCGCGGCGTCGTCACCTGCACGAGCAGCCGACTTGACGCGGCTGGCTGCTTGCATATCTCTATTCTCGCTGCCGACGAGCTGGTTCTCAGTCACAGCAGAATCGGTGCTCGGTGAATTAAGAGGCTTGTGGTCATCTGCGCCACTGAGACCGGTTGGCTGGCGAAAGTGACTGTGGACTGAACTCTCCGGTTTTGAGAGCAGGAATAGCAGCCCGGTCGCGAGGAGCAGCAACAGGCCCGCAGACATCATGATTGGAGCGGCCTTCAGATGCGAAGATTGCTGTTTTGACTGCGACGGCTTTGAGGCTTGAAAGAAGTCCTGCATCTTCGCTGCGAACCGCCCAAAGCCGCTGAGCCGCTCGGTGTTGTGAATATTTTCGAACGCCTGTGCTGTCAACGTCTCATCAGGCACTTCGTCGAGAGCCGTCGCAGCGTTCTGTCCTTCAGGCTCAACGTATGTCGGCTTAGATCCGTTGTTGTTCATGTGCATGCTCCGCCGGTCATTCAACGCGGTATGTCGCAGCGTGATCCGCCATTGCTCGATTGGCAACTGAGAGCAGGATCTGCTGATCACTGTCGTGAACGGGGGGTTTGAATGCGATCACGCATACGGCCCGTTCGCCAGGTCGAAGTTGCTTCGCTGATACCTCTGATTGGGCCAGCTCAATTGGTTCAATCTTGGAGGCTGCACCCTTCTTGCGGTCCTTGCTTTTTTCGGCAACGGTAACGAGATTCAGCCGCGGGTCTTCAAGGTCGATCACGTTCTTCGTGGTGTTTTCAATATCGAAAGAAACGATGGCGATTTCGCCGAGTCGTTCAGTGCGATAGAAGCGCAGCACGATGCCACCTGCCGCAACGCCCGCGTCCTTTTTCGGTTCATGCTTCACATCAGCAAGCATTTTGTCTGCGAGTTCCGCCCGGGCACTCTCGCGCTTCACGCTTTCAGCCGGAGCAGGAGGTGGATCGTTCGCCGGTGTAGCTGGTTGCGCATTCGGAACCGGGTAATCCACCGAATACGCAGTGTCAGCGAGCTTTCCGGCCTTGAGCATGATGTTCACGACCCGCCCTGAAGCCATGTACACCAGCATGTTGGTTTCTATTGGGGGTGCGGATTTTGCCGTTGTCACCCGAATCTGCTTCACGATCGCGTAATGCGGATCGTCTTTATCGGCTTCCGCTAAGAAGTAATTGCTGTCACCCAAGGCGATTCGACGAATCGTGTCTGCCCGAGGGAACTCAACCAAGACCGCAAAATGGGGGGCAGTTGAGATTGTGTAGGGTGCAGACAAGGGCACGAGACCGGTATCCGGGGCACTCCGCTGTCCTGTGCCAACCTGGGACTGTGCCATGCAGCTAAGAGCGAAAACGAGCAGGATGATGAAATAGATGATCTTCCTCATTGCTGAAGCACCTCCTCCTTGTAATCCGCGACTTGAAGGCCACTCCAGCCGTTGCTGGCAGAACGCGGCACCGGCGCTGTGCGGATCACGTATTTCACCAGCAGTTCTTTTTTGTTTTCCTGACCATTGATTAGGGTTGTCAGTCGCTTCTGACCAAAGACAACAGCCGTGTACGGATCGCCGCTGACCAGTTCTGCAGATTTGACTATTAGGGTCGCGGTGACATTGTTGTCACGCACGGTGTCCACGAAATGCTGCTCGTTCAATTGGGCGAGAATCTGCTGACGCAGCGTGTTCGTCATCTGATTGAGCGCGAGAGTTGTGTTTCTCTTCACGGTCACCGGATCAATGTTCACGAAGTGATCGAGAAAGGCGCTGACGAACGCAAGCTTTTCGGATTCGTCTGGCTGCTGCTGCACTGCGGTCGCGGCTACTTCGACGCCGGAACCGTTCAGCGCCGAAACTGTGCCGTCTTGTACTCGGAGAAGTATCGGCGGCCGCAATTGCGCAAGGATCGCCGAGACAATGGCGATGAGCGCGACGCCGCAAGCGACCAGCGCAACTCTCGAAGCACGGCGCGCTTGAATAGCCAAGTGACTGTAGAACTCTGGATAATCCCCCAGCTCGAATTTGGCCTGTTCGAGTTCGTCCGACATCAGAGTTTCAGTGCTCATGTGTCGATTCCTTTCATACCGCTGCCGGTGGAGGTAGCGGCGCAAAATTCGTCTGCGGTGGTACGGAGCTTGTTTCGGTGCTCCGGCTTCGGGCCATATATCCGATGGCCTGCGGAACAGTTACAGCAGCGCCGCCAGTCGCATACGCAAGGGCAGCCGACGCGCCAGTCTCCACAACGCGATAGCTCACGTAGGCCATAGCCGCAGTCATCAATGCTGACAGCGCGGCGCCGGTTGCACTCAAAGCGCCTGTGGTCAGGTACCCAGTGAGCCGCGGAATTTGAGTCAGCAATACCGATAGCAGAACTAGAAAGATTGCCGGAATGAGGTTCACGATTGGGCCAGACGTGAACGCTTGCACTAGAGCGCCTGTGAACAGTGCAAAGACCAGACTCCACATCGCCGGCCACAGCAACACCTGGAGAAGTGCTCGGAAGTAGCCATAGGTAACCGTGCTGAGTTGGCGACTCGGCAATAGGGCAAGCAGCAGCGGCCCGAAGACATACAAAAGAATGACAGCCAATGCTTGCGCGGTTACCAGCGCCAGGTACCCGATGACGAGAATCACGGCAGAGACTAGAGTCAGCAACGCAACAATGCTCCCAGTAAAATTTGCCGCCGCTAACAAAATCCCGCTAAGGCTGTTGAATTGTGCCTGGATCTGTTGGAAGAAACTCTGAAAGCTGTTCGGATCGGCAAAGCGATGTGCCAGATCGGAACTCATGATGTTGAATTTCGAGAAGATATCTCGGTAGTCGCCGAGAATTGCCAGCGTGATTCCAAACCGGGCCATTATTCGGAAGTAATCTTCTTCGGTGTTGTCTTGGAGAAACGCCTGCAACATGCTGAATGTGAAGACAAGGGCCGCAAGAGCAAAGGCAATTCCCATCATGAGAGGCAGGTATTGCTCTGAGCGGTCCCACAGTCCGCCGAGCGCCGCCAAAAAATGACCGATGCTGCCAATGTCAAGCATTAACGCACCCTATCGCCGATCCCGTAAGACAACTGCATACTCCCGACCATGCTTGTGACTGCTGCCACCTGATCCTGCCGACTCTGCTCCTGTTCTTTTTCAATTGAGCTTTCGCGGGCGATGGAGAGCGCCTGCATTCGCATCAGTCGCGCTAACAGTCTTTGGTTGTAGGCTTGCGATCTCAGTAGCGCCCCATTTGCGGCAGCAGACAACTTCGCTGCACCTCCAGGACTTGCGGCTAAGGCCCTTGCCTCAATGTCATTCGCGTCCATTTCTTCCTGTTCTGACACAAGCTCCATGCGCGAAGCATCGAATAGACCGAGTGTTGCTGTGGCATCAGCGGCATCGATCCTCTTCTTGCGAATCAGCGGGAAATTGCCGGACGTGACACCGTAAGAGCTTTCAATGTCTTGGCGGATCATTGAAGGATCGGCCACGACGTTGCGGAAATCACGTTGCAGTTGCTGGAATTCGGGAAACTCACTTCCAACAACCTCGTTCAGGACTCCACGAAGCTGCCGGCCACGAACCAAGGCGACTCCTTCCTGAACTCCGTAATTGATCTGGTTGTATTGCTGGACGTAGAGGCCCAATGTGTTCAATGTGTCGCGCGAAACGCCAATCTGTTCACCAATGCGTGCAATCGCCGTCCAGTCAATCACGGGCATAGTGGCAAAGATCGCGTGCGCTGCGACGGGAATGAGAAGCGTCGCCGTCAGTACCACGCCGGCGAATGCAATCCTTCTACGAAGCGGTCGCATAAATCCCCTTTCGATTTGCTACTGGAGCGGACGCCGTTCCATTTGGGTGCGCCATTCCAAGCCGATAGATAATTTCCAAAGCGGATAATTCGGGATGCTCTCTCGCGAATTTCTCTCGGAACTCGGTTTCGAGCGGCTGACTCGTGGCCGCCCAGTAATCAAACGGCGTAGCTGTAAGTTGAATCACGGTGCTTGATTCAGGCTGGTTGGCAACGAGCAGATAGCTCTCCGCGAAATGCCCTGCTACGTTCCGCAGCTCTTTCACCGCTTCGACGGCCGGTTCGGAGAGATGGAGTACGTCGCGCAAGCGCGAGAGCTCGCCCAATTGAGCACAAATGAACTTCGCCTCGGTGTTTTGCAGTATCGCCAGGCCAACCGTGTGCGGCGATTCGGCTGTGCCTACAAAATCCTCGATGCCCTGACTGGCGGCGATAATTGAGCCATAGCGTTTCCGAGCGGTGCGGAAAGAATTGAGAATCTGAGTTCCCAAAACCGGATCGGCCAGCATCGCCCAGACTTCATCGAAAACAGCTATTGTCGGACGCAGGCTGCCATTCGCGTCTTTGCGACCAATCTGCTGGTCAATGGCGCGGGCAATCGTGAACGCAACCGCAGTTTGGAGTTCAGAGGAATCTTTGAGCCCGTCGATGTCGTAGCAGATGATGTCTTCAGTCTTGTCGAGTTCAAGGCTCGTCTCTTGATCGAAAAGTTGCGAATAGACTCCCTCGCCAGTCCAGCGGTTCAGCTTCAGAACCAACATGTGCGCGAGTTGTTCGATAACTGCGTTCTCGAACGGATAGTGCTCCAGCGTCCATTTCAGATCAGAGAAACGCGGCGTTTTGCCGATGGCGAGAAGGCGCTCATACGTCATGCGAACCGCCTTCTCGAGAAAGTTCAGGATGACAGCATCATCTGTTCCAGTCTTCCCCGCCATGTGAAAAGCCAGCGATGCGACGCCAGCGATCTGCGTCGAGTCAGGTTCTTCGTTGTTGTCGCGGAGATCCCAGGGGTTCTTTACGAGCTTGGTGCGAAGGCTGATTTCGCGGTACTGGCCGCCGAGCAGCTCAACTAGGGCGCGATAGTCAGGCCCTTTGGTGACAATCGCGATTCGAGGATTCAGCACCTGCATCTGCAGCAGTAGTTGTCTTATTAGGAAGGACTTTCCTGAGCCCGTCTTGCCACTCACCAAAACGTTTCCGTTCGTCAGATCAGAACTGAACGGATTAAAGCGCAGCAAAGTGCCTTCGCGAGTCCTGCTCAGAAACGCAGGCGTATCGTCGCGAGTACCGCTCCACGGGACCTCTATCGGAACAAAATCCGCTGAGTGGGCGGAGAGCAGCGTGAACTCACGGTTCGTCTTACGCACTCCATGCACGCCGGGCAGGAAGCAAATGAAAGTAGGGAGAAGCGCCGTGTCTTCACGGTATCCTCGGGCGCCGTTCATCTGTCCAAACGCCTGCAGAACAGACTCGACGCGTTGCGCCAGTTCTTGTTCCGCTTTCTCGCGCTCGGTCGAGGTGCGCGCCACTGTTGAAGCCGAAACAACAACTGCCAATTCGATCTCCGCGATCCGCTGAGATGACGTGATCGCTGAGGTCAGCGTGTCAACCGCGTCCTTCTCAAGAGCCGCAGCCTGGAAATCCCGACGACGGCTGCCGTCTTTCCGCAATTGGAAAGCCAGACTCTTTTTGAGCAGCCTCCGCAACTTGCGGACTTTCGCGGCCTGATTCGGAACGCGAACATTCAGAACGACCTCTGTAGAGAAATCGAGCGCCATTAGAGGGCGTAGCAAGGAAGCAAAAGTTGCTTCTGGCAGTTCCGACAGTGTAACGACTGTCTTCAGGACGCCGCCGAGATCAAGATAACGAATACCTTCTGACCAGTCGGTGTTAAGCAACGAGCTATCTGTTTTCCCGCTCGTGCTGTTGAGGTCTGTCGGGTTCAGCGCGCAATAGATCAGCTCGACCAACTCGCGTTCTGAGAGCCGGCGCATTCGCATGACGGCTTCAAGGCCGATGCGGTAGGTTTCGAGAATCCGATTGAATTCGGCAACCAGACGGCTGTGTTCCTCTCGATTGCGCTGTACGAGTGCTTTCGTTCGCGCCTCATTCAGAGCATTTCGAAAGATGGTGGGCAGGTTCCCCGATCCATGTTGCGCAAGTCCCTGCCAGAGAGCCGCTGCAAACCGCGAACCCGCGGAGCGCGCCTCCCATGCGTGCGTTGGCTTCCAAGAGAGAAATGCTAGGAGCCGGACTGAGCGCAACTGGCGCGAATCAATTGCTGAACGCCAGAAAGAGACGCGGTTTTCTTCCAGCCACGCAGCAGGTGAATTGATCGAATTGTTCTGAGCCTTTCGTTCTTCGAGAACCTGTGGGGTCTCAGAGTCGATGACATATCGGAACTGAAGCTCAACCTCGGGATGGCGGATTCCCTTGATAAAAGCATCGAGCGAACTGCAGAGTGCCTCAAGCCGTTCGGCGTCGGCGAACTGAGTTGAAATTCCGGCGCATTCCCATCCAGCGCAGAATGAGCCATCACGCCGCACGATTAGGTCGTCACGAATTTCAGAAATGGGAATTCGAGCGGCCAATGAGGAAAGCGTTCTCTGGTTGGCGGTATTACTGCCCCTGCGGGAATGTGCTTCGATCTGCGGCAAGAAAACCGCGAGAGCAAGCGTCAGAACCGCTAACGCGCCCACCAGTGCGGCGACGAGATGAATTGTCGAAGCCTCGATCATTGTTCATCCTCGAAGAGGTATTGCGCCTGAGCACCCAAGCGTGCGCAGTGAGCCTTTGGACGGAACTGGCGTTGAATCCAGGCGACCAGGTATCCGCGCGGCTTGCCGTGCTTTGCCCAGCGGATCAGCACGACCAAAACGACAGCGGAACCATAGGTCATCACTGTCGAAACCGGTAGGAAACCGATCAACACGCGGTGAATGTGATCGCCGATCAGCCGCATCATGATTGCCCAGGCGATTACCAATCCCCAATCCTCTAATTCCAAGCCAAAGAACTCAGCTCGAACTGATAGAGAACGTGCGACAGGTTTAAGTCGAAGCGGCACAAGTCACCCCGCGAAAGTGCGTAGGAGTTGCAACATTGACGACAGAAGCAGAGCGCCACCTGCACCAGCCCACTGCTTTCCGCTCGGCCGTTCACGAGCGATATTCGCTACTGCCCAGATCACGAGGAATCCGGCACCGAAGATGCCAAGGCCCTGGGCATAGCTTAGAGAGTTGGAGAGAAATGACGTGACCCGGTCGCCGCCAACTTGCGCGAATGCCGGCGAACCAAGCAGCAAGGCCACGACAACTACTGCCACTGAGCGTGCGGACCGACGCGCTGCTATTCGTCGCTCGCTGCTGATGATCCGGAACATCGGTGTTCTCCTTGCAGAACCAAATCGGGATTCTCCAGACCGGAAGAAGTTGGGAGCAGGATCAGCAACAGGTAGGCGGCATTGTGCTGAGAGAATCCTGCTCCCGGTTTGTTAGATCAGCGTCCGATTTCCATAACGCAATGCATCGGTGACGACATCAGGCCGAGCTGTGCATGATGTCGGGTTCGAGCTGCGTTACAACGTTGGGTAGCTCCGGTGAGAATCCCTTCTCATTCTTCCTAGTGCACATCTCCCCGGAAAATTCGACCGCGTTCCTGAAAATATTTTTTGGTTCAGTGGGATTGATCTGGTGTGAGCATTGAGTCTTATTGGCGTTATGTGAGGAAGGAACGCCAATTCGACGCAGGCGGTGAACAGCCCTTTGGATACGGCGGTACAGAGCGATAGCCGTAGGCCCACTAGCGCCCTGTCGTAGTTCTTCCGGCTGAAATCCCTCGCAATGGAACTTGCGAACCAGTTCGCATTCGCTTGCGGAGAGGACGCCCAGGCGCTGCGCCTTCGATAGAAAGTGTTCTAAGACCACGCCTTCCTCGAAATTGCTTGCTTGGAGTTCCGGAATATCGGGAGGAATTTCCTGCAAGGGACGAGACTGCCGCAATTCGCCGATTGCCCACCGAAAAAGGCTTTGGCGAAATCTTCTCGCCAATGCGGCAGGCAAGTGACCGTTGAGGCTTTGAATCTCTGGTGATCTCGCGGTTTCCAGGAAGCACAGTGCCGCCTGTTGTGCGACATCGTCATGACACAAGCCCGGAAATTTTTGGCAAACCTCTCGATAAACCTTGTGGATAGCTGGGGCGTATGCCAAGAGAAGCAATTGCTGCCCAGTTTCTTCGGCAACCCCGTCGGCAATGGAACCGACCAATGCGTGCAGGATTGCGTTCCAAGCAATATGGTTCACGATCTCGACGTCCTCGTGCTCGTGCAATTGCGCGATCACGTCAGCAGGCGAATCGAAGTGGCTCAGAATTGGGTAGTTGCGGGCAAGCGCCTGGAAGTGGGTTCGGGCTGTTTGTGTGCTTAGCGAGTCGAGCAGACTCTGCTCAACCTGACATACAACACATGTGCAATTGTTCTCCTTGTTCATTGAACCGTACTCCTGACGAAGGAGCTGCAAGGAGCGCTTGACGGACCAATCCGGAATTTGGGATCAGTGATCGGAAGGGGGCGCAACCTTCGATTAGGCGACGAGCAGAATCCTTCATCACTTGAGAAGAGTCAGAGTTCCGGAAAAACCTCAAAAACAATTTTTGCGATTTGCTATGCAGCGGGGCGAAACGCCGAATGTCAAAAATCAGCGGCGCGCAATGGCTGAAGATCGCGATACCGACTATAGGCAATCGGTCGGCCCGCGAAGAACTCTTCGAATGCGAGCGCGCCAATGATCCTGACATGGATCATTGGACGATTGCGCCTTGGCATGCGCGGACGCAACGAGTCTGACTTAATTTTTTATAGGGGATGAATTGGTGCTGGCCACCTGCGTGTGAGCACGACTTCGAAGGCATCTATTCGGCCTAGTTCGATTGTAAGAGAAAGTAATAGTAGCCTTCTGTAATCCAATACGAATCGCGTGGATCGTCGCCATATGGCCACTCACCGAAGGGACTGCCCCACTCGGGTAGGCTTGTGCCCGCCTGCTGCTGGGCCCAGCCAGCTCCTCGATGCAATGCGTTGAGCGGAAACCCAAAAGCACCACCGGTCGCTCCAAAGTTGAAGTTACCGAAATCCTGAAGCTCCTTACCACTCTGCTTATAATCCCATGGGCCCTTATTCCTAACCTGCTCAAAAAACCACCACGGGTTATATCTTCCTCGCGCTTCCGCAATATTGTCGCGCACGTCAACACCTGGTGGAATCCAGTGCGGGAGAAGGGCGCCCCAAGGATCGTCAGGCGAAGGCAGCCCATGAATTAGCGCAAAGGGAGCTGGTACCCACTCGAGCGGATCATCGTTCACAGGGAAACATATATAAAAGGGACATTCAATTCCGGTCTCATCGGTGTGCTGCGAACGCGGGGAAGGAGCGGCATCTTTCGGCTTAGAATTCGACCCTGCTGCTGCGGCCCACTGCTCGCTCGTATGTCGTCGAGCCGCAGGTCCGGCACCCGCGAACCCTTTCGGAGAACTGGGGCTATGCTCGCTTTCACTGTAATGCGGTATTGAGTAGCGCGCATCCCCGTGTCCCCCACGATCGTCGTCATGTGCGGAAACTCCGCCGATACTTCTAGCCGTACCTCCCCTACCGGACCTATAAGAAGAAACCACACCCGAGCTGCCTCCACCGCTGTAGCCCTGGCCTCCACCGCTGTAGTCGTGGCCTCCGCCGGATGTTCCATGGCCGCAGCCGCCACCGCACTCACACGTCCTTAGACCGGTGGGATCCACTAGGATGGTCGGCGAATTTCGCGCATACGAGTATCCATTCAGTGTCTGCGAATCCGTTGTGTCCAAGTTCGATTCGTCAGGTGACAGAAACGCCGCAATCTTAGGGTCATACAGTCGCGGTCCCATCTCAATGAGGGATAAATCCAGCTCATCACGGTGCCCAGTAAAGCCGATGTTCACATCGGGAGCATAGTTGGAAATGGGAGAGACAAGTTTGCCGAACGCGTCATACTGCCGAGTTCCAGCAATCGCGCCGTTCCAATCTGTAATGGAAGTAACTGACCCGAGCGCATCCCCATGCAGATAGTAGGCCCGCGAATTGCTTCCGCTGTCGTCATCAACAATTTCGGCTACCAACCCGTCACGCGCAGCTATGAACGCTCGTGTCTGAGTGGAGCTCCCCGAGACGCGCGCCTGAAATACCTCATGCACATTCAGCAGAGACTCCGCTGGAGTTTTGCGAGAGACTCGTTCTTGCGATGCCGAATAGCCGAATGTAACCAACGGGGATCCTTGGGGATCTAAAATTTGCGATGGTGCGGAAAAAGCGTTATAGCGGATTCCCAAGCTTAATCTGGAGATCTGCTTGCCACCCGCATCGTAGGTAAAATCGGAGATGCCGGCTCTCGTTATGGCATTGGCATGAACAGGATCGTCATAGCCGTAGCTGCCGACATCGCTCTTAGAACTGATGGAGCCAGCACCACTGTACGTAATCGTGACCGGAGTCGCTGCGGTGTCAGGATATGTCATCGATGTGAGTCGGCCGAGTTCATCGTGTGCATAATCTGCTACAAAGGGAGCCGAACCGCTGCGCGTTAACGTAATCACATTCCCGAGAGCATCGCGCGACAATGAGACGGAATCAACCAGACCATTGGTAGAGTTCGTTGTGCTTAATGTCAACCGGCCGCTCTTGGCGTCAAATGTCTTGTCTGTGGTTGCACCGTTTCCGAACGTCTCATGCGTGGTATGTCCCCACGCATCGAAATCAGTGGCAGACCAGACTAGCTCGCCGACATGACCCACATCGGCTCGACTTACCTTTGCTAGCTCACCATAAGGTGCATAAGTGTGTGAAACAGACGCACGACGGACAACAGGACCGACGGTCGGATAGGTCACAGAACTGATACGTCCCTGGGTATCGTATCCAAAATCGGTTTCTAGTTGCGCAACCGGATTGTTATAAACGATCGAGTAGGATGCCACACGTCCGCTCTGGTCATATGTGAGAGCCTCCTGAGTACCGTTGGGACTGCTAGTGGATGCAAGCTTACCGATAGCGGCTCCAGGAGCGCTGTCCCACGTCCATGACGTGACTCCGTCACCATCGATGCGTTTCCGCAAGCGACCCAATCGGTCATACTCAAACGCAACTGAAGATACTGCGTCAACAATCTGCATCACATCGTCAAAGGCGTTATAGGAAAAGGTAGTGGACCGGACATCCGGACCAGTGATCGCAGTAATACGTCCATACCCATCCGTTGTCGTGCTGTAAGTTAATGCTGAGTCTCGGTTCCCTCCCGTCGCGTGACCTGACGGATCCGCAATGACGGAGAGTCGGCCTAGGCCATCGTGATAGTACCGGGTAACACCTCCTTGCTGGTCAACTCGCGCTAGCGTTGTACCGTCAGGTAAAACCAGATCATGAAATTTATTTCCTAGCGGATCCGTCGTCGTTCGGTCCAGAGCATCATACGTATACCCAAAGTTACCGTTTATGCTACTAGCCGAGAGTGGCCGCCCCAAGGCGTCATACGTATAGGCGACTGTGTGTGCGGGAGTTGTTCCTTCGAAGTAGGGAACGGATTCAGTCGATAGCCGTCCGAGAGCGTCATATGTGCGCGTACGAACGACGACTGGTTTGAAGCTTCTAAAACGGCGTGACGCTACCAGTTGGCCCAATCGGTCGAAGTCGAATTCCGCTTTTGGTCCCGCCGATGAGGCGAGACGAAGGACCGCGCTCAGATCCGGACGGCCATATGTCGGACCAGAGATCCACGTGCGCGCCATAGACGCTTGGCCAGATGTAACGTCGGCAGACGCTCGCCCGAGACCATCCAAGATGATTGTAGATATGACATTATTAGGCTGCTGAAGACCTGTGAGTAATCCGAAATCGCGGTCAAAAATGAACCTTGTGGCGTGACGCTCGGCGTCGATCTTTAGAACAGGAAATATTCGTTCTGCGGAGTCATATTGGAATTCTGTTCGCCTTCTCTCGGTTCGTCCTTGGAGGTTTGCGATGCCGGACCATGTCACTGCAGTTACATTACCGTATCGGTCATATTCAAACTGTCCTTGCCTTCGTAAAGCCGATGCAGGCTCGTAGATAATCCTTTCAATTAAGTCGTGCTTCCCCGTAGCGGGGTTGTACTCATATAAAACATTACTTGATACGTCACCCCCCGCTGGGCAAGGACTCCCACGGCTTAACCAATCCGGATAAACTCCCGTAGTACGAATTGTCTCGCAAACAGAAGACGTCGCCTGAACTGTCTGTTGCTTTAGGCGACTCACTAACCATTCACTTTCCACAACGTCATATATTTTTGATACTACTAGTCCGTGCCCCACGAACTCGTTGTGAAGTAAGGCATTGACCCATGCTCCCGTCACAGATCCTGAAACGCCCATATCTATGGAACTTTGTGATCGTATGGACGATGAAGTCATGTTTCCGAAATCGTCGTAAGTCAGTTGCGTGGTTGTCTTGCTCAAGAGTTTGCCGAGAGTCTGGTCACCGTGATCCCTTTCTCGTACGGAGTCTACTTGTACATTCGGTACCACAAAATAGGACTTACCATTATTTACTTTATGTAAAACATAGCTAGACTCAAGTGAATGGATTCGTTTCTTCGTGGGCGTAAGTTGTGTTTTCGTTGTCACGATAGCAGGCAGACGAGAATGCGGAAAGTCGTGAATACTTTGATCAAAATAATCATTGTCGAAATGATACTCCCAGATTTGTCCTGTTCCTGTATTCTCAACTCCAAAGTCTGAGAAACCGAGCCATCCTCGACCACCGCGATGGAAGCGGCCGTCGCCATATCGATAGTTTGAGACAACGGGCAAAGATGTGCTTCCAATCAAGACTCTCGTGCTGGAGACCAATGGAAATTGATGTGGGATACAGCTGCTGTCGTAACCGGGACAAAAGTCGTTAATGGAGTGTGGAATGTATATTGATCCATGCCCAGCAACAGCGTACTGAATCGCTACATCTGGGTTAGGGAAGTTCGGAGTGTCTGGATTTAATCCTGAGCGGATACTGATCAGCAATTCCGGGGCTGCGGATACTCGATGGAACACTCTGCCATTCGTGGTAATGACATCAATATTCCCATCGGCGTTCACATCAACAAACATCGCACCGTAAGCGAAGAGTGACTCATCAGTTGAAATGGTTCGAGTGCGCGTCGCGCCACCGCGTACGTCAGCAACAACAAGATTTCCATTAGATGCAGAGGAGAAGAGAACTTCATCCACACCATCACCATCGAGATCGGGGGCTAAAGTGATAGACATTGGATCGCTACTTTGGAAAATCGGAATCTCGGTTCCCGACTCTACGAACTCCGATCCTGTATTGATCCAAAAATGCAAAACTCCAGATTGACCAACAACCAAATCCAAAAGCCCGTCTCCATTGCAGTCCAAAGCAGCTGCGAAAGGCGGCAGAAGACCATTTGGCACGTTCACGACGCGCGACACCCACTTGTAATCGACTTGCGAGGGGTCTTGTGGATTCAAGAAGGGCTTATACGAAAGCAACTTGTACGGCTGCTGATTTGGTGAGACTGGAAGATCATAATAAAGAAGGTCGTCCGCACCGTCGCCATCGAAGTCACCGACAAATGAGAAAGGCCGCGTTTCGCCTGATCCCGGACTGATCCCCGTATCCACAAGGTCACCAGGTATGACACCCATGTGCTCAAATGCGAACGGGTTGGACCTTCCTGCGACGTAGGTCTGCAGCAAGAGTTCCTGCATACCGTCGCCATCGAAGTCGCCGACCCATTTATCTCGAATAACTACAGCACCCATCGGTGTTTGCCAACGTGTGGAGAACGTAGGGCCGTAATACACGTTCATAACGCATTGTGGACATCTATCGATGCTGATCAGCTCCGGCCTACCGTCCCCCGTGGTATCGACTGCAAGCGGAGTTGCCAAAATTGCAGCTGATGTCGCAACTCCTGTCGGGATCTTTGTAAAGGATCCCGTGTCGTCGGAGTGATATATATCGAATTTCAATCCAGGGGTTGCGGTGGGCCTCGGAACCAGCAGCGACTTTCTGCCACTCCCATCGAAGTCTGCGATAACGATCCGTTGGCTCTGAAGATAACCGCCAACGGGGGCACTTTCGAATTGCCCGTTGCCATAAGAGCGTTGAAACGAAAGTCCGGAACTCTGGCTCCAACCAAACGTCGTAGCAGGTATGCAGACGTCGTCTGACCCGCATTTCTGCAGTGAAGCAAGCTTACTTCTTCCGGTCGTGCCTGTCGCATCGTATGAGAGCCTGTAGGTTGTTGTGAGATGGCCTCCAGGACCATAAGTGGCAATTCTTGCCAGGCGAAGATCGCTATCAATTGCCACCCCGTGGTAGAAGCCGCGAATCGGATCTGGCCTAGTTTCATAGATGAAGTCCAAACGTCGTGACGGCCTTAACCTCTCCCCGCCGGTATACAAGATTTGCGATGGAAGATATGTTGCCGGATTTGTGGAGACGGAAGCGGATCGATATAGCACTAAGAAGAAATTGCCGCGACGATCCTCAACCTTTGCGAGCGCCCACGCGAGAATAGGCTCGGAAACAGACGAGTATCGTTTCAGAGTGGCTCCAGCAACAATACTTCTCCACTCGACCCTGCCGAAGCTGCGAATGCTTCCATCCTTCTCCCAGACTCGCCATTCTCCTAGAAGGGCCGCGGATTTATCTTCGTAGCGGCATATCCGAGAAAACGGATGCGTTTCTGTGCGGTATTCGCGGCCATTGCCGGGACAGGAGTGTGTGCTCGCCTCAACTAGGCGGTTTCCGTCCAAACACAAGGCGTCATTCTGATCAAATGACACTCCCGCAGCGTAGCCATCTTGCGCGAATGTTTTCCTGCATCTCCGAACTTCCGACAATCCGTCAAGTGTCCAACCCACGCCCAAAGGACCGTTACCTCGCCGGCTGTCATAGTCGAACGATAAAGAGGGCTCAATCCCCTCTCGTCCCGGCGGAACTGCAATCGGAATCGATAGAGTTGCGGCGCCATCAGGCGTCACGTTGAAGTGCGTTTCGATCGTACCCACGGGTGCAGTTCGGGTACGGGAGGGCCTGTAGTCACTTGTTTCAACAAATTTAGAGTACGACGAGCTAAAACTTACAGATGAGTCGGCGGACAATGGAGCATTGGTGTCGACAGCCGAACGGTTGCCCGAAGCACGACATGGTCTACAAACAGCTGCAGTGAGAAATCCAGCAACAAGCAAGCGGCGGGATAGACGACGCGGGTACATCTTTGCCTTCTTGAGCGCGAAAGCTTAACACTGATCCCCTTGGTTTTGCCCAACTTTATGCGCGAGCGATTGCCGACAGACAGCTCACCGCCGACGCCGCCAGCGCGATATTGCGAACCTTCAGCCAGCCAGGTTCCGAATCGGGCTGGTAAGGACTGAACCGGTGCTTCGCGACGATACCTTCGAGGTCGTGCTCACAGGCGAGCTTGAAGAATTCCTCACCCTCACGTTCGACATGGCCGGAATACAGGAGCCAAGTGCCGCGCTTCGGAGTGATGGCTCGAAGACGTGCCTTGCGCTCGATCAGCGGAGAATAGCGCAAGTCATCACCGTCACACCACAACAGGTCAAACGCCTGGAACCGAGCCTCACCGCGCCGAAATAGCAGCTCTTCAAATTGAGATTTGCCATCGGAGTTGAGGCTAACGATTTCGCCGTCCAAGACAGCAGCGCCAACCCGGAGTTCATCCGGCAGACAAGAGGCCAGAGAAGGGAAAGACTTGAAGACGTTCCCATTGCGGGAAACTAACCGGCAGACGCCGTCTTCGACATAGGCCAACGCACGAAAGCCATCCCACTTGATCTCGTAAACCCAATCCGAGTGGGAGAACGGCGCCCGCGCTCGCCCGAGCGGCATCGGCTGGAATTTCGGCAGAGACACTGCTATCAGTATACCGATGGGGAGCCTGCATATCGCAATCTCACTCAAACGTGATGGCGAGAAAGAGAATGGTCGCTGAACCGGCCCATTCATCCGAGACGTCATGCTCGAATGTGTCTGGGTAATCCCGTTCCAAATTGAGAACATAGCAAAAGAATGGCCAATTCATCCGATGTAAGTTCGCATATAGTAGTGCTTATTAATGCTGGTGAATGAGCGAACCATGTTCGCGCGATGACAAATTTTCTGCCAAAAGACACCCCGCCATTAACAACCCGACCGATTCTGCAGTGTCTTCACCGATTGCCTAATAGGATCCAAGTCCTTCACGCCATTTCCCGCATCACGACTGCTTACCTCAGTGACCCTGAACCTTGGGTGGTTGGCTACAGCGGAGGCAAGGATTCAACAGCAGTCGTGAAGTTGATTTTTCAAAGCCTCCTTCGCCTCAAGCATGCGCGCAAGCCGGTGACTGTCATCTACTGCGATACTGGAGTCGAAATTCCCCTGGCGTCAGCCTTGGCGCGAAAGGCGCTCAGTGAGCTTGAAAGCGAAGCGGCAAGTTTGGCTGTTCCGATTTCAGTCAGAATTCTCTCCCCGCCAATGAACGAGAGATTTTTCGTGAAAGTCTTAGGGAGAGGATATCCCCCACCTACAGATAAATTCCGCTGGTGCACGGATCGATTGCGGATCGATCCAGTCACTAGATTCTTGGAGTCTGCGAATACGCAGTCAGCAACCGTTGTCTTGGGCGTACGGGAATCTGAGAGTGCGGCCAGATCTTTGACGCTAAGCGAAAATCGAACTCAGGATCGATTCTGGAGAATACAGCGCGACCATAGCAAACGGCGGCTCTTCATGCCGATATTGGACTATTCAGTTCTGGACGTCTGGCAGGTGAACTTAATGCTGAAACTTCCGCGGGCGCTACACGCAGAGGAGGTGGCAGATTTGTACGCGAGTGCCTCGGGCGAATGTCCCACGATCCGTGACGTGAAGGGAGCACCATGCGGCAAAGCGAGGTTCGGATGTTGGACCTGCACTGTTGCTAAGAACGGCACCACCCTAAGAAATCTAATCGACAGCGGCCACACTAACTTGAAGCCATTGCTGGAATTTCGTTTATGGCTTGAGCGACATCGAAGCGACCCTCGTTTCCGACGAAGTAAGCGGAGAAATGGGGCCCTTGGACCCGGGCCAATGACTTTGCCTTGGAGGAGGTTGGCCCTTAAGAAGTTATTAAAAACCCAACAACAGTCCGGACTACAGCTTGTTAGCAACGAGGAGCTGACCGAGATACAGAAAGAATGGTGCGCACACGACGCTTAACGACCTCCACAAGTGGAGAAAAAAAGCACCCTTCGTAATAGCTGGTTTATGCGTCCTTCCCTGGATTGTGCATAGGTTCGAGAGTGTCGGCGCAACCCTCGCGATCCTCGGCCTGGCCGTCGCCATTGCCTCCTTCTACGTGCTCCTTAAATTCCGTGAGCCACGCTGGAAGCTCGAAATGGACAACTATGTGGGGGCCCAAATTCGAGAAAGGTTGATCGCCCTCGTGCCAGAAGACCTCAACATCACGCCAGCTGAGCGGGAGCAACTAGCAAGCTCGGAAATCTACAGAGAACTAACAGGCGTTTTTTGGGAGGCCGTCGATCAGAATGCCGTTCTTCGCGCCCACAAGGAGCACTTCTACTCAAACGGAATCGAGTATTCGACAGCGATTGATATATTCCTGCTTTGTCTGTTTTTTTGTATGTGTTATGCGATCGCGTGGCTCGTCATCCGAGACACATTTCTCCTCTACACTGCCGGATGCTTGATTTCAATCGCGCTCATCGCTAGATGGATAGCAATTCCCAAGGCCAGGCGGCGGCACTTGTCCTTGTCTGCCGAACAACTTGAGCTGCTAAAAAGGGAAATGGGTGTCTTCGTAGCAGATCGCTTTCGTCAAATTGTTCTAGGTTGGCGTGTACGGGGGCGTCCTGGTGATCGTGTTTCTTCTGGTACTCCGAAAACTTTGGCATTCTGGAAGGAAGCGCGTGTCGGGCTTCCCTTGCTCACCTTGGTCGCCCTAGCCCTCATTGCCGGGCAAAAGCTTGGCTTGGGTCTTGGAGCTAACCGCTCGCCGGAGGTCAAGTCTGGCTATGTCACGGCGGGAAAGCACCACAAATTCGTAGCTGTGGTTTTTGTTCACGGGGTGTTCGGCACAAAGGAGGATACATGGCTCAGCCGTGGTCATGGTGGCAATTTCCCCGAACTCCTTGCCACAGACCCAGAGCTAAAAGACAATGTGGATGTCTTCACATTTGAGTACTTTACTCCCAAATCCGGCGCCGCTCCTTCAATCGTAGACCTCGCCAATCAGCTCCGCGGAGAGCTCGATGACCATCACGTTTTCGAAGACCACGAGAAAGTCGCGTTCCTTGCACACAGCATGGGTGGAATTGTTGTTCGCCAATTCTTGCTTAACCATCAAGACCGAATTGGCAAGGTCCCAATGGTCTTTTTCTATGCAACTCCTACAAACGGTTCCGATCTGGCATCGCTTGCGAAACTCGCATCCTCCAACCCCCAACTGCGTGGTATGGTTCCGCTCGAAGGCAACGATTTCCTCCAATCGATCCAAAGTGGCTGGCTTGCTTCGGACCAAGCCAAATCCATTGCCTCTCACTGCGCTGTAGAAACTCTTCCGATATTCGGAATTATGATTGTTTCTCGTTCGAGTGCCACCGCACTGTGCAATCGAGAGATTGATCCCTTTTCAGCAGACCATATTGATATCGTCAAACCGACCGACCGTGAGGATCCTCGCTACACTCGTTTCGCTACTGCCTTGAGTAAAGAAGTTCTCAACACTTCTTCAGCCCGTACATCCCACCCAGCCATAAAGATTCTTCACGCGAATAAAGACTTACAGGGAAGACTAATTAATACGAGTGGCCGGTCAGACGTGTTGAATGGTCTTGTAATACCAGCTTTTCAACTTCAAGCCGATCAGTTAGTGAGAATACTCAGTGTGCGACTGTACTTGTCTGAAGGTGATGCTCGCTGGAATGGCCCATGGGAGCCCACACGGAGTGATGAAGAACAATTCCCAATTGAATTTTTTTGGGCAGCTCGTATGGAGATAAGTCCACACGAGACCTGGAATACTCCAGAATTTATAGTCCAACGAAATCGAGGGAAACCCTTCAGTCGTAAACTTTCAGCACGGATTAAAGTGTTTTATGGCGCCGATAAACCGGCAGTTGCGGATTTCACACTGCACAATAATTCCTGATACGGGCGCCCAGAGGAACGGCGATGATCCAGGGGACGAGAAGTGCGCTCATATAGCTGGAAGCAACAGCAAGTTCAACGGCAGATTGCATGAGAACCTAGCCGCCTTACGTGTTCATTCTCGCAATGATCATCTCCGCCAGTCTGAGGCTGTCACTGATTTTTGCGTGTACTACTGGCGAGTTCTTGATTTCATCACGATTCAAGCGAATTGCTGCAATGACAGCAGCCGCGATCAGTTTCGCATTCTCAGTCCTGGCCGACTGCCGCGCTCGTTTGAAGCATTCTGGCGACGGCGCTGGCGATCCGTTGAACAACGCTTCTGGCGGATAGAGCCAGGATGTCCAGCAGCATGAGCATGTCACTAACAGCCGACAAGTCGGTCGAGGTTCAGGCTCTTGCATGTGCGCCTGCGGATCTTCTGCTCGTGCTGTCACGATGCAGCGGCATTCGTTGCACTGAACGACCCAGGCTCGCGGCTTTGACATCCTGAAAACATAATAGGCGAATATATGGCGAATCATCAAATGAGGACGTTCAAATTGGTGAACAGGGCAAGAGAATCGCCGCTGAACGCATTGTCGGTCGGCCATTCTGCTTGCATTTCCAAAACGGGATTTAAAATGTCTCACCTATGAGAGAACCAATTCTTGACGCGATCGATGCAGAGATAAGGCGACTTACGGCAGCCCGAGACATTTTGCTTGGTAGTACTCGCAGCATTCAAATTGGAAATACCGGAAACGTGAGGAGGCGAAGGCCAATGTCTGCCGAAACCAAACGCAAGATTGCCGCAGCAATGGCAAAGCGTTGGAAAGAGCGCAGAAAGGCGGCTTAGGACTTGTGAGTACAATGCTCCCATGTGCGGACGTTACAGACTCACGCGTGCTGATAGACTCGCCGAGAAATTTGATGCGGAGCTTGCCGAGGAACTGACGCCCCGCTACAACATCGCTCCGACTCAGCCCGTTCCGGTCGTGCGAGCTAACGGCTCTCGACGCATGATCGTCTCGATGCGCTGGGGCTTGATCCCGAATTGGGCAAAAGACGCGTCGATGTCCCAAATCAATGCGCGTAGCGAGACACTACTTGAGAAGCCTGCGTTCAAAGAAAACTTTGAGCGGCGACGATGCCTTATTCCGGCAAACGGGTTCTACGAATGGAAACGCAGCGGCAAGTCAAAACAGCCTTTCCATTTCGGGATGAAAGATGACTCGATTTTTGCATTCGCCGGCATATGGGATCGCTGGAAAGCCTCACAGGGACAGGTCATCGAATCCTGCGCCATTCTGACCACCGGACCGAACGATCTCCTCAGAGATGTACATGACCGGATGCCGGTGATCCTGAAGGTTGAGAAATATCAGGAATGGCTTGAAGCTCCGGCTTCGGCTTGCGGACGTTTAAACCACTTTTTGCAGCCGTTCGACGCAGCCATGATGAAACGATTTGCTGTTAGTTCGGCTGTGAACGATCCCGAGAATGACACATCGGAATGCACACAAGAAGTGCCTGAATTCACATCGACGCAGGCCACACTGTTCTAAAGCGCTGCGCTTAGAGCATTTCTCCCATTACGCTTTTTGCGTTACGCTAACTGGCGTAATCAGGGCCGCTTCCGGGACTAGCACAACTTGGCCCCAATCGCCTAAACTTCTTCAGTCATATAGAGCCATTCCTGCATCAAAGCTTCCACCACTGGCCAGAGTTCCCGGATTAGCCCTCAAGATTTCTGCTTGAGTTTTCTGCAGAATAGGACCTCTTAAAGGTACAGGGAGTCTGGCGCCCTGTCGTGTGAAAGAGTTGCCGTTTCACGCCAAAATGGGAGATTCGGCGATCTGGGACGATTGCGATGGCGGGAGAGTCTAAATCAGGGAAACGGTTTCAAGTCAGCCCTATCGATCGATTTGGCAGAGCGATTGACCCTGTTGTCCTGGATGCGGCAGTCCAAATTGGGCCACGAGCAATGGCCCATGCGGAGAAGCTCTTAGCCGATCCTGCAATAGCTGCCAATCTGCTCGAAGAATGCGCAGCGGCGGTTTCCCGAGTCTTGCAGAAACCCCGCCCTGATACAGATCATCCGATTCGCGATCTCCAGGCATATCTCTTTAGGGCATTCCTTCGACGCGTCAATAGGACCAAGCGCCGCATGCCATCGCTAGCAAACCCAACCAATACTTCAGAGGCTGATTTCGGCGCAGCACAGAACTTCGAGGAGAAGATCCTCGTTGATGAACTGTTGACTCGCTGCGATCCGGTCACGCGCGATATGTTTATTCGTCGCAACCAAGGATTTTCGTGGAAAGAAATTGGGGAAATTTATTCAATTTCGGCGCACGCTGCAGAATCGAGATTTAGCCAAGCTCTGCAGCGTGTGCGAAGGAAACTTGGGCTCGGTTCATGAGAGCACGTCTCAATAACGACGAGCTTCTGCGATTCGCAGACTCTTATTTGCGGGAAGCGTTTCCAAATCCGGACCGCACCGGCTGTCCTGCAGATGGGCAATTGCGCGACTTGGCGGCAAAGCCGAGTGCAACAAAAGCAGTCCTCACCGAGCACATTTCTTGCTGTTCACCGTGCTATCAACGTTATGCAGAATTGCTTCAGGCGCAGAAAGCCGTCGCGTCTGCCCGCCAGCTCCGGGCAAGTAGCTGGCGTATTTGGCGAACCAGGTTCGTTTGGGCGAGCGCTACTGTCCTTGCGTTGCTCGCGATCGTTGCAATTCTGATATTCACGCGACCAACATCAAAACCAATTTCATATTCAGCCTTTACGCTGAATTTGCAAGATTTGTCGCCGTCACGTGGAGGCGGGCCGGAATCGGGCATTCGCGAAAGCCAAGTTCCACAGGCGCCTCTGGATGCAAGCATTCAGCTTCCCGTGGGTAGCGAGGAGGGAGCCTATCAAGTCTCGCTTCGTTCGGGTCCGAACGTCCTCTGGTCGAAAGTTGTACACGCACGCTTGCGAAACAATGTACTTACGCTCCAAACCCAAATCGATCTGCGTCCTTTTTCGCTCGGCAAATATGAAATTACAGTCGAGTCGGCGAATGGACTGCGATTTGTGCAACCCATTCAGCTAATCAGATCGAATCAGCCCGTTTCGCATTCTGGCTGGCGAGACAGGCTGATGGCTTCCGTTGCATCTCGGCTAATTTCGATTCGTTTGCCACGCGCGTCGCGCAAGCAGTCGGTCTCTCCCGGCTTCGCTAATCAAGATACCGGGCAACTCCTGACTGAAGCAGACCGCCTAGCCTGGTTGGGAAATTGGCCGGCAGCATCTCCTCTGTATGCCAGAGCAGAACTGCTAGCAAGTCAGAGTGGCGATCCCAACGCGACTGCACACGCGAAAATCGGTAGGATTCGCAGTCAAGCCGAGAGTATGCCCTTCGCTCAAGTCTCCGAAATGTTGGCGACCGAATTGGAGAATCCGATTGTTCAAAACGATCCCAAGTTGCGCCTGTTTGGCCTCACTGCGAAAGGATACACAGATTTGGATGTGAACTTGGCCTCTTGCCGTGCGGCATGGGAACAAGCGCTTCAGACTGCCAGCGAGCTAGGAGATCGAAATTGGGAAGCGCGCGCATCAGGTGAACTCGGCATCGTGACCTTCCTCGAGGGCGACAGGACGAAAGCGGAAAGGTTAGTTGGAAGCGCACTCATGTCAGCGATCAAGAACGGCGATGTAGCCGCACAAGTCCGCTTTCTATCGATGATCGGAAACGGCTTGGCGGATATCAAGCGGTATGACGAGGCGTTGGAGTTTTTTTCACGAGCCCTTCGGCTCGCGGACACCACCAAAGATATTGGATTTCCATTCATGGCTTACGAAGGACAAGCCCAGTCCCTCACCGCACTTGGCAAACCAGACGCAGCACGACAGTTTCTGCTGAAGGCATTTGATGAAGCAAAGAGACTAGACAAGCGCGGACACCAAGCTCAAATTTTAATCCTGCTTGGAGAACTGGCGCTCTCCGAAAACAAGGTCTCAGAGGGCGAGAAATATTTGCAGGATGCTGGTGAGTTGAGCAGCACTAGCCAGTTTCGCCGGATGGAGAGCGAGGCAATGTACCAACTAGCGAGCGTTTCGCGTAATCAGGGAAAACTTAAAGAGACCGAGAATTACCTGAGCAGAAGCATTGACGCAAGCCGCGCGGTGGGGGATAGGTACTACCTCCCGCGAGACCTTTCGAGCCTGGCAGAGATCAAGGTTCTGGAAGGCAAAGCACAAGAGGCAGACGCGCTGTGGGAAGAAGCAACAGACGTTCTGGAAGGCATGTTGGTGAATGCTCCTAGTGCAAATGCGAGAAGCACCATGGTTGCCGCATCAAGCGATATCTATCTCCGCCACTTCGCACTTGCTGTGAAAACAAATGATGTTGCGAAGGCATTTCGGATTGTGGAGCGCGCCCGCGGGCGCGCAGTTGCGGATCTGTTATGGGGCCGTCCCACGCATAAACGAGAGGTCGCAATCGACACAGCCTCGGAACGGAAGATCAATACCCTGCAGATTCAATTGATTCGCGCGCAATCGCGAGCACAGCGAGAAAAGCTGCTTTCAGACTTGTTCGAGGCTGAAGAGTGGAGATCTGCGGCGGTCAGCGAAAGTGTGCGCCGGTACACGGTACGGGAACCCGTATCGATCCGAGCACTTCAGCGAATCCTCTCACCAAGCGAGTTGGTTCTCCAGTACGTACTGTCTGACCCGGATTCCTACTGCATTGCCATAAATCGCAGTGGTGCACATCTTGTCCGTCTTGGCTCTAGCCGTGGCCGCATTGAACTGCTGGCGCATGAATATCTGGACAAAGTGAGAGCGAAGCAAGGTTCCGAACAAGATGCTCGTCGGCTCTACTCGATCCTACTGGCTCCGATCACTAGTTTGCGAGGCGCAACGCGAATCGTCGTTGTCCCTGATGGCGTTCTGCACCTGCTGCCTTTCGATGCTTTACAAAGTGGCGATGGCAAGTATGTGTTGGATTCAGCAGTTATTTCTTATGCGCCATCGTCTACGGTTCTTCAGTTGTTGCGGTCACGCCAACGATCAAGACCGCCACTCCCATTTCTCGGTGTTGGCGACGTGGCTTACGATTCCGAATTGGGAAGAGAGACGAATGCTTCGTCCGAGACCCGTGGCGTATATGACCTTGCGGGTGCTCACTTCGGACTCCTCCCAGGCAGCAGAGGAGAGATTATCAATGCTGAAGAGATCTTTGGTCCCGGTAGCATTGTCTTGCTTGGGAGCGGCGCGACAGAGACAGCTTTCAAGCGAGAACCCTTATCCAGATTCCGAGTGGTGCACTTGGCTGTACATGGCATTGCCAGCGCGAAATATCCAGAACGAGCAGCTCTGGTCCTCGGTCGCGAGAAAAACTCGCAAGAGGACGGGCTGCTTCAAGCACGTGAAATCGCGGACCTCACTTTGAATGCTGATCTTGTTACTCTTTCCGCATGTGATACAGGTGTTGGCCAACTGCAAGGTGAAGAGGGCATTGCAAGTCTGCAGCGGGCTTTCCTAGTGGCGGGAGCAAAGGCGACCATTTCAACTCTGTGGACCGCGGATGACACGTTCTCCGCTGCTCTTATAAAGCAGTTCTACAAGAATTTAGCTTCTGGTATGGACGAAGGCTCGGCTCTCAGGCAAGCCAAGTTGGAGCTGAAGCAGAAATTTGGGCCGCAAGCTCCTCCATTTTATTGGGCTGGTTTCGTTTTGGACGGAGACTCCACATCGCGCATCTTGTCACAGCAATGATTGATTTGGATCTGACAGAACGTAAGCGCATCCTCGGCAAAGTCTCACACTTGGTCGAGACAAAGCACTTCAATCCGTCATTGAACGGAACCAATTGGAAGTCGCTGCTGGCGGAGCGGTCTGACCGGATTCTGTCAGCAATTGGAGCTGATCAATTCGAAAAAGAGATTCAATCCCTTCTCGGCGAATTGCACACAAGCCATACAGGCTTTTTTCACAAGAGCGGCCGAACAGTGCCGGCAAGACATGCCATAAACGCGACCTTCAAAGCATGTCAGGTCGATGGCATCGCTCATTGGGTGTTTCAAGATGTACATGAAGGCGGGACGGCCAGCCTCTTGGGAATCGAGCCAGGCGATGTGCTGGTCAAAATAAATGGGGAACCTATTGCGCCTCCAGTTCAGCCAGTCTTCAAGATGGCCACGCAGACTGAATTCACAATTCGAAAACGCGACGGGAAGGTCTTCTCTGCGCCGGCAATCACGCCGAAGCCGATCTCGGGCAAGCGCCCCATTGCTGAGCCGAAGGCGCTCTCCGTTTCGAGACTGAGCGATGATATCGGATATATCAAGATCAGAATCTTTCCGGGCGCAGTGGGAATCGATCTGGCAGCGGACATCGATCGAGCGGTGGTCGAAATCAGCGACTGCAACCGGCTCATCCTTGAGCTCCGCGGCAATACTGGCGGGGGCATCGGCGGCATGCGTATGATGAGCTATTTAACGCAACAGAAGATTCCCATTGGATACAGCTTGACTCGGCAACGAGCAGAGCGCGGATTCCAAAGAGAAGGGCTGACCCGTTTCTGTCGGATACCTCGTCGGAAAATCGCCCTTGCATGGCTAATCATTAGATATGCAAGCGCAATAGTCGATCAGTCCATTTGTCTCATGACTGAGGGTATGCCGCCTCAGAAATTTCACGGCCGGGTCGTCATTCTGGTCAACGAGCACAGCGCAAGCGCAGCCGAGATGCTCGCCGCCTTCGCACAGGAAAACCGGCTCGCGACAATCGTCGGGGCAAGGACAGCCGGCAGACTTTTAAGCGGCCGAGCATTCCATCTCGGGAACGGCTACGTGCTTGGTTTGCCAGTTGCGGCCTATTTCACTTGGAACGGAGCACTACTGGAAGGAACGGGTCTCAAGCCAGACGTGGAAATTGAAATGACTTGTGAAGCGCTTCAGACCGGATCAGACGTCCAACTGGATAGGGCGATCGAAGAAGTCAAACGGCTCTGAGTCTCCCTGGAGAAACACAATGCCAAACAAACGGTTCTTGAAGAGTTTTGTCCTTCTGGTTCTTGCTGGCCTCTGCGCGACCGGCTGCAATTCAAAGCCAAACGTTTCCGGAGTCTGGAAAGGTACAGTTCAGGCGAGCGAAAAAGGCGGGAAGAACAACTGGCAAGGTCCTGCCGAATTGACGTTGAACCAAAACGGCGAGGCGCTGTCTGGCACGCTGTCGTTTAATTATCCCCAGGCTGGGCGTATTCAAGTCCCGATCACCTCGGGCATCGTCTCAAAGGACGCGGTCACATTCTCCGGCCAACAGCAGCTCCCGCTAGGCGGCTCTGCCGAGCTTACTTTCCACGGCACAGTGAAAGGCGCGTCATTAAACGGAACAATGGATCTGACTTCAAGAGGACTGTTTGGCACCGTAACAAACACCGGCCCACTCACACTGTCAAAACAATAGCCCGGAAAACACTAGTTTCTAGCATTTACGTTTCTCCCATTTTGGCGCTGTTGTACGCCCTTCTCAGTGAAATTGCTGACTGGAAATCGCGCTAAATTGTTGTAAAATCAAGGGGATTTTCGTCATTACAAATTCTGCTTTCAGCACGCCCGGTATCCGCCTCGGCCATGAGTACCGCCTACCACGCAAAGTATTTTGCGTATGAACTGACAAAACGGTGCGCCTCGGACAGCATGGAAAAGCTTGCTGCTTCTCTTGCTGATGCCCAGGTTGACCTCAACCCTCATCAGGTTGAAGCTGCGCTATTCGCTTTTCGCTCGCCGCTGTCGAAAGGAGCGATCCTCGCTGACGAAGTCGGCCTCGGCAAAACCATTGAAGCCGGCATTCTGTTATCGCAGAGATGGGCAGAGCGGAAAAGAAAAATTCTGGTCATTGTCCCGGCGAGCCTGCGCAAACAGTGGCATCAGGAGCTGTCGGACAAATTCTTCCTTCCTTCTGTGATTTTGGAAACGAAGACCTTCAACGAACAGATTCGACAAGGAAACCTGAATCCGTTTGACCGCTCCGAAATTGTCATCTGTTCATACCAGTTTGCGCGCGCAAAAGAGCCGTACATCCGCCAGGTCGCATGGAACCTCGCGGTCATTGATGAGGCTCATCGGCTCCGGAATGTTTACAAGCCCTCAAACAAGATCGGGAATGCCATCAAGGCGGCTCTCGCGCCGCACGACAAATTGCTTCTTACGGCTACGCCGCTCCAGAATTCGCTTCTTGAACTTTTTGGCCTGGTCAGCATCGTTGATGAGCACATCTTCGGCGACATCAAGAGTTTTCGCAGTCAGTTCTCACGTTTGGATACCGAGTCTGATTTCCAGTCGCTCCGCGAGCGTCTGAAACCGATCTGTCAGCGGACGCTGCGCCGCCAGGTGCTCGAATACATACCCTTCACCAATCGCATCGCCTTGGTGGAAGAGTTCATCCCGAGCGATGCCGAGCAAAAGCTCTACAACGTGGTTTCCGACTATTTGCAACGACAACGCCTTTACGCTCTTCCGGCGAGTCAGCGTCAACTCATGACTCTCATCCTCAGGCGGCTCTTGGCTTCATCCACGTTTGCAATTGCGGGAACCCTGGAAGGATTGGCAAACAAGCTCGAAAAGGCGACCAAGGCCTACGCACCCGTCGTGGAGGCACCGGAAGAGGTTGCTCAGACCTTCGAGAGCTTCGAGGAAATGGAAGACGAATGGGAGGCGGACGAGGAAGAGAAGGAACAGGACAAGAAAGCTGAGGAGCGAAGATTCACGCCGGAAGAAATAGAACAAATGACAGCGGAGATTCAGTCACTCCGGCTGTTCACCGAGTTGGCAAATTCGATAGTCAAGAACTCGAAGGGAGAAAGGCTCCAGACGGCGCTGAAGCGAGGACTCGCTGAAGCCAAGAAGAAGGGCGGCGCTGAAAAGGCGATCATCTTCACCGAGTCCACACGGACTCAAGAATACGTCCGCTCCATTCTTGAATCCATCCCGCAGTACAAAGGCAAAGTCGTACTATTTAACGGCTCCAACAATGATCCGAAGTCGAAAGAGATTTATCAAAACTGGCTGAAAAAGCACGAGGGCACGGACCGAATCACAGGATCGAAAACCGCCGATATGCGGGCTGCCCTTGTCGATTACTTCCGTGACGAAGCGATCATCATGGTCGCAACCGAAGCAGCCGCCGAAGGTATCAACCTACAATTCTGTTCGTTGGTCATCAATTACGACCTGCCGTGGAATCCGCAGCGCATCGAACAGCGAATCGGTCGCTGTCACCGCTATGGGCAGAAGCACGACGTTGTCGTGGTGAATTTTCTCAACAAGAAGAACGCTGCCGATCAGCGCGTTTACCAACTCCTGGACGAAAAGTTCAAACTCTTCAGCGGCGTCTTTGGCGCGAGCGACGAAGTGTTGGGCAGCATCGAGTCGGGAATCGATTTCGAAAAGCGCATCGCTGACATTTACCAGAAATGCCGCACCGAAGAGCAAATTCAGTTCAACTTCGATCAGCTTCAACAGGAGTTGGAGCAGCAGATTGATGAGCGAATCAAGCAGACACGTCAAAAGCTGCTGGAAAACTTCGACGAAGAAGTCCACGAAAAGCTGCGGGTGAATCTGCGGGAGAGCAGCGAAGTCCTCAACAAATACGATAACTGGCTATGGCAACTAACGCGGTTCTATCTCCAGCCATACGCCAAATTCGAGGACGGCCAAAACGGATTCATGCTCATTAACAATCCGTTCCCCGATGCCCAGATTCATCCTGGACCGTATCGCAGCGGCAAGAACATCGAGGACGCGAACCTCTATCGCATGGGCCATCCGCTCGCCCAAAAGATTATCGAACAATGCAAAGCATCGACGCCTGATTCGCAGGCGCTGGTATTCGACTACCGCCATTCGGGTAAGAAGATTTCGATTATCGAGCCTCTAGTCGGCAAGAGCGGCTTCGTGCGCGTAGTCTGCCAGAGTGTGACAGCTCTCGAAACCGAAGACTTCGTTCTTCTGAGTGGGATTTGCGATGACGGCACCCCGGTCGATGCGGAACAATGCCGGCGGTTCTTTTCGCTCGATGCTTCACAGGGCTCCGCAGCTTGCAGCTATGTTCCCGAAACGCTTGAGTCTCAGTTGGACGAGGGATTGCAGCGGCAGCAGAAAGAGGTCCTGGCAAAGTTCACAGCGCGCAATGCGAAGTTTTTCGAGACGGAACTAGACAAGCTCGAACGCTGGGCAGACGACATGGTGATGTCTGTCGAAAAGGAGCTTGCCGATACAAAAGGGCAGATCAAAGCTGCCAACAGGCAGGCGCAAATGGCCACCACTCTGCAGGAACAGCACTCGTGGCAAGAAAGAATTCGGGAACTCGAAAAGCAAATGCGTCGGCAGCGTCAACGGATTTTCGACGTTGAAGACGAGATCACGGCAAGACGCGACGGTCTAATTGCAGGCCTGGAGAAGCGTTTGAGCCAGCGCACGACGGTTGAGCCGTTATTCACAGTGCGGTTTGTAGTTGCATGAGCGGGACGATGGACCGGGGCTGATGGCTGAAAATTACCTAGACAAATTCAAGAGACTTCTTGCCGAGCTTTTCATGTTCGATCAAGCCGACCTCGATTTCGGCATTTATCGAATCATGAACGCGAAGCGCGACGAAATCACGCGCTTTCTTGACAATGATCTGCTTCCGCAGGTTCGGTCGGCAATCGGCGAATTAGAGCAGGCCGACCGTGCTGCTCTTCAGACGGACCTTGCAAAGGCAATTGAACAGGCCAAGGGCGTGGGGGTTGATCCGGAGAGCGCGCCCCGCGTAAGGGAGCTTCGTCAGGCGATCGCCAAAACGGCCGATATCGAGGCACTGGAAGCTGAGGTGTTTTCGGACCTTTACAACTTCTTCCGCCGGTACTACGACGACGGT
Organism: Terriglobales bacterium; assembly: GCA_035567895.1. Taxonomy (NCBI): domain Bacteria; kingdom Pseudomonadati; phylum Acidobacteriota; class Terriglobia; order Terriglobales; species Terriglobales bacterium. The sequence goes on from DATMPC010000083.1 coordinate 74,808, forward strand.
GATTTTCTCTCCTTGCGGCGCTACAAAGAGGGCGTGTACGCGATCCCGTACCAAGGCGAGGAGCTTAAGTTTCATTGGGCGAACTACGACCAGTACTACATCAAGACCGCTGAGTATTTCCGCGATTACACCTTCACCGTAGGAAATGGCCGACGTGTACATTTTCGGCTCGCCGACGCGGACAGCGAGCAAGACAACAACCGGACACCGAACGGACGCGAGCGGCGCTTCATTCTGCGCGAGGCCGATCCGGTAGGCGAAGAAAATGGCGAGCTGGTGATTCGCTTTGAATATCGCCCCGATGGCGGGAAGCGCAAACAGACTGACCTGAATGCGCAAGCAACTCGGAGGATTTTCGAGGCGGAGGCTGCCCGCAATTGGCTCGCCGACATCGCCGCAAAAGCGCCTACTGACAAGAATCCAGATCGAACTGTCCTCGAAAAACGTTTGGCGGATTACACGGCGCGGAACACATTCGACTATTTCATCCACAAGGACTTGGCCGGATTCTTGCGGCGCGAGCTTGATTTCTACATAAAGAACGAGATCGTGCACCTTGACGACATCGAATCCGATGTTGCCCCACGCGTCGAGCAGTACTTGGCGAAGGTGAAGGCGATCCGACAGATCTCGCACAAGGTTATCGACTTCTTGGCCCAGATTGAGAACTTCGAGAAGAAGGTCTGGCTCAAAAAGAAGTTTGTCGTCGAGACGAACTACTGCATCACGCTGGATCGCATCCCCGAGGATCTGTACCCCGAAATTGCTGCCAGTGTGCCACAACGCGACGAGTGGGTCGCGTTGTTCGCCATCGACGAGATCAAAGGCGATTTGATTGTACCCGCTTACTCCGTGCCCCTGACGGTAGAGTTCCTCAAGGCGCACAATACGCTGGCAGTGGATACGCGTTTCTTTGATTCACAATTCAAAGACCGCCTGCTGGCGAGCATTCAGGAGTTGGATGAGCACATCGATGGCGTCTTAGTTCACAGCGACAATTTCCAGGCATTGCGTCTCATGGAGGCGCGTTATAGGCAGCAGGTAAAGTGCATCTATATTGATCCGCCCTACAACACAGACAGCAGCTCAATACCCTACAAGAATGATTATCGCCACTCGTCTTGGGCAACCATGATGAGAGATCGTCTCGCAGAGCTCCGAAGTACGATGACGCCGGATGCTGCGATCTTCGTCAGCATAGATAAGACAGAACGAACCGTACTTGAGCACGCGCTCGATGAGATCTTTGGGCACGGGAATCGTGTGGAAGAGTTAATTTGGGCCATGAATACGACAAACAGCCAGGCGCCAAATTACTCGACCAATCATGAGTACGTCGAGGTCTATGCGCGAGATCGCAGGATCGCCGAACAGGACCCGACCATGTTCCGTGAGCCTAAGCCAGGGTTTGAAGAGGTCATGGAGCTAGTGGCACGGCTGAATCCCCAATACCCGGCGATTAAGGAGATCGAAGGGGAAATCCAGAATCTTTACGAACGCCATCGGATCGAGTACCGCGAAGCTGTCGAAGCGCAGGGGCTTGAATGGGAGGATGAGAAGGGCAACGATCCATGGAGGGGCCTCTTCAACTACAGCAAAGCTGAGTATCGCGACGCGTCAGGTGCGTTTGCGTCCGAGGGCGAAGCAAAGGAGAGGACGGCGAAGATTTGGGTTTTCCAAGAGGGTGACGCTTCGATGCCGGCAACGAAACAGGCTGAGACCACCCGCGATCCGAACCACCCAAACTGGCGGTTTTATAAACCTCCGCACCCCGAGACAGGGAGGCCATGCCCACACCCCAAGAGTGGATGGAAGTTCGCATATGACGATGATGCTGATTCACCTGAGAAGCGGAGCTTTGTATCGCTCGATCGCGATCACCGAATTGCATGGGGCAAGGATGAGAATAAGGTACCTCGCATCAAGCGGATGCTCCACGAGGTTGAAACGAACATCGGAAAGAGCGTCTTCCAGGACTATTCGGACGGCGAGAAGCAGACGTCTGCCATGTTTGGTCGATCCGGTATTTTCCTCGCGCCGAAGCACGCGGATTTTGTATCGAGGTTCATCCTGCACTCGGCCAAGCCAAATAGCACGATTTTGGATTGCTTTGGTGGAACTGGCAGCACCGGTCATGCTGTAGTCAAACTAAATCGGGGTGATCGTGGCCACAGGAAATATGTTCTCGTTGAGGTGGGAAGCTATTTCGACACGATATTGAAACCACGTGTGCTCAAAGCCGCATATTCGAGCGATTGGAAAGCAGGTAAGCCGGTCGATCGTAAGGGTGTCAGCCATTGCGTGAAAGTGATTCGGCTCGAATCGTACGAAGATGCGTTGAACAACGTAGAGCTGCAACGCACGCAGACGCAAGCAGACTTGCTCGGACGCGCTGCTGGGCTGCGAGAAGACTACGTCTTGCGTTACATGCTCGATGTCGAGAGCAGCGGGAGCTCGTCACTCTTGAATACCGTTAGATTCGATGACCCCCTCAATTACACGCTCAGCATTGGCAACGGCAGTGTGGGCGAAACGCGCAAGAGGACTGTTGATCTCATCGAGACGTTCAATTGGCTCCTAGGACTTCGGGTAAAGCACATCGACACGATTCGTGGTTTTCGTGTCGTCGAGGGCACGATGGCAAGAGGTGAAAGAGCCTTGGTGATCTGGCGCAATACAGGTGAAAAGGCCAACAGCGATTTGGACGACTTCTTCCTCAAGCAGGGCTACAACACGCGCGACATGGAATTCGACGTGATTTACGTCAATGGCGACAACAATCTTGAGAATCTGAAACGGCCGGACGATACATGGAAGGTGCGCCTGATTGAAGAAGACTTCAAGAAGCTGATGTTCGACGTGCAGGACGTGTAGGAAAACGCGATGCCAACAGCCACGACAGCCCGCCCACGAGCTCGACGCGCCGCTCCTCCGCGTGTTCCGTTCGACAAGCGTCTTGTATTGCAACAATGGGTGCTGCATCTTTTCGAGGCTGACAGCCTCGCGAAGCTTGCTGAACCCCTCAAAGACCCAAGTCTCGAAGCATTCGACGAAGAGAACACCTCGCGCTACCACCACGTCCTTAAGACCCGGCTTTTCGAGCGGAAAGAGTTGTCAGCCGACGTTCTCCAGGGATATGACCACAACATCGTGCGGCACTGGCGCCGCATTACGACTGACCGGAACCGCGGTGGGACTGCCCTGTTTCCCAAGTACTTCCAATATCTGGCCCTGCTGTTTTCTGAGATCTATCTGGACCGCTATTTTCGTGATGTGGGTGCGCTGCTGACCAGCCTGAACACGTTTGTTGCGGATTTCAATACGGGGCTGCCGGAGACAGACCAAATCAGCGCCTTCGAAGGAGGTGACCTGAACAAACTAGCGTTTTGGCAGGCGACAGGCTCAGGCAAGACTCTCCAGATGCACGTCAACGTTTTGCAGTACCGCCATTATCTAGCGCTACATAGTCGTGAGCGTGAGCTTAACAGAATCATCCTGCTAACCCCGAATGAGGGTCTTTCCAAACAGCATCTGGACGAATTTGAGCTTTCCGGAGTCGAGGCGGAGTTATTTTCAAACGAAGGCCGCGGCCTTTTTGCAGGCAGATCGGTAGAGATCATCGACGTTCACAAGCTGAAAGAAGAAATGGGGAGCAAGACAGTTGCTGTTGACGCATTCGAGAGCAACAACCTTGTTCTTGTCGACGAAGGTCATCGCGGCGCATCAGCCGGCGAAGAGGGCGCTTGGATGAAGTTCCGGAATGCGCTGTCCGAGGACGGCTTTTCGTTCGAATACTCGGCCACTTTCGGCCAAGCCGTCAAGCGGCGCGAGGCGTTGGTCCAGGAATACGCGAAGTGCATCCTGTTCGATTATTCGTACAAGTATTTTTACCGCGATGGCTACGGCAAGGATTATCACATCCTCAATCTAGAAGAGACCTGGAACGAGGACCATTATCAGCTCTATCTAACTGCCTGCCTGCTCGTCTTTTATCAGCAACTTTGCCTCTTTCGGGAGAAGCAGGGCGAATTCCGCCAATACCTGCTTGAGCGCCCGTTGTGGGTCTTCGTCGGCAGCAGCGTGAACGCCGTTAGAACCGAGCGCGGCAGACAGGTCTCGGACGTGCTCGACATCTTGCTCTTCTTGGCGGAGTTCGTGGGCGAACGCACGCAGTCCATTCGCCGCATTGACCGCTTGCTGCGGGATCGCGGAGCATTGACTAACTCGAAGGGGCACGAGATCTTCGCCAATGCATTTGCATATCTCGTCAGCAAGGGGACTTTGCCGGGACAGGTGTTCCAGGACATTCTCGGCACCCTTTTCAATGCTCCTGCTCAAGCTGCGCTGCACGTCGAGCGACTGAAGGGGACCGAAGGCGAGATTGCGTTGCGGCTGGGTGACAACGAGCCTTTCGGCGTAATCAATGTTGGTGATGCTGCAACCCTGTCCGGCCTCTGCGAGGAACACGAGGAGCTAGTCGTCACGGAGCATGATTTCTCTGAATCGCTGTTCCAGGCGTTGGCCTCGCCAGATAGCAAGGTTAACGTACTGATCGGATCGAAGAAATTCAGCGAGGGATGGAACAGTTGGCGTGTGAGTACGATGGGCCTGATGAACGTTGGCCGGACTGAGGGCTCCGAGATCATTCAGCTATTCGGGCGGGGCGTTCGCCTGAAGGGCTATAACTACTCACTCAAACGAAGCCAAAAGGTCGAGGAGGAGCGGGGCGTTCGGGCACCTCGATTCATCCGATCATTGGAAACTTTGAACATCTTCGGCATCCGCGCTGATTACATGCGGCAGTTCAAGGAGTATCTGGAAGAAGAAGGGCTGCCGGACCAACAAGAACGCGAGGAATTCATTCTCCCTGTCGTCAGGTTCAAAGGCCTGGAGCAGTTGCAGCTAAGGATCATTCGGCTCAAGGAAGACATCGATTTTAAGAAAACAGGTCCCAAGCCAACACTCGAGCCGGTCGGTCATGACAAGATTTCCGTCATTCTGGACTGGTACCCCAAGATTCAATCCGCACGGAGCAAGGGTATTCGAGCCGCTGTCGATCCCGCCGAGAAGTACGAAGCAAAGTTAAGGAAGGACCATCTGGCTTTTCTTGATTGGGAAGCCGTTTACTTCGAACTGGAGCAGTACAAGAACGAAAGGGTCTGGCACAACTTGAATCTGCCACGCGAGGCCGTGCGTCAACTGCTGGAGACGCCGGACTGGTACAAGTTGCTGATCCCTCCGGAGGAACTGGAATTTACCGATTTCAAACGTGTGCGCCTGTGGCAAGAAATCGCCATTGCCTTGCTGAAGAAGTACTGCGACGGCTATTACAAATATCGCCGGAACGAATACGAGCTGCCTCATCTCGAATACCGAGAGCTAAAGGCGGACGACCCGAATTTCTTCGACGAATACCGCTTCTTGATCGCCAAATCGGAAGAGACTGTGATTGAGACCCTTAAGCAGATCAAGGAAGAGATCGGCCAGGGGAAGCTGCGAGATGTTGAGGTCGGAAACCTGCGCTGCATGACTTTCAACCGCCATCTATACGAGCCTCTCGTTCATATCCGTGGCGATTTGATCGATGTACGTCCCGTTGCGCTGAACGAAGGGGAACGCGATTTCGTGCTCGACTTGAAGCGGTTCCACACTGAAAACGGCGGATACTTCACTGGGAGAGAGCTGTATCTGCTGAGGAACCAGAGCCGTGGGCGGGGCATCGGATTTTTTGAAGCTGGCAATTTTTACCCTGATTTCATCCTCTGGCTGCTTATCCCGGGGCGGCAGTGTGTGAGTTTTGTTGATCCTCACGGCCTGCGTAATGCGGAAGGACCGAGTGACCCGAAGATACGCTTCTACCAGACGATCAAAGCCCTGGAACAGCGCCTTGGAGATCCGAATGTTGTCCTCAACTCGTTTGTGATATCGGTTACCCCATATAAGCAGGTGCGTTGGTGGGACTCCGGCATGACGGAGGACGAATTCGAAGTGCATCACATATTCTTCCGTGACCGTGAAAACCTGCGGCATATCAACGAGATCTTCAAAAGGATCGCGGCTGGATGACGACGGGATTGGGACTGCGGTTCAGGTTTAGGCAATACAGCGATCATGGAGGGCTTTGAGAAGTCGAACGAGGGCCAATGTGTCCTGTCCGCAGTAGGCGAGCAGTGCCTTTCGTTTGCTTTCGCGTTCAGGCTCACTGCAGTTTCCCACGATCATGGATTCCCAAGCCAGTCCAGCAGCCTGCCCATTTGCCACATCCATTCCGCTGTAGCTCATTTGAGGCACAAGAGCGGGAAGCACTGCTTTTAGAGAAAACGATCCACTAAATGCTGGGTGGTAAACATGACTGCGCACAACTGGGAGCAGATCCCATAAGCGGCGCTGAATACCGCGAATTTGCTCGGCGTATTGTGGAAGCCAGTTCGCAAGCTCCCAGAGCCGCTGAGATTCAAACTGCTGGTTATAGACAATGATGCTGCCAGCGTCGCCTAAAGCGACGCACAGAGAAGAGATAAAGTCCTTACGAGGATCTGTGGTGTCCATCGCCAAGAATTCAAAATGCTCCGGTGTCGCTCCTGGCTCTCTCTGCACATGCACGGACCATTGAAACGGAACATGATCGTAGGGGCGCATCCCGACAAAACGCGGAATTGCTGGATTTACCGTTTCGAAATCCATGAAGTAGAGCGGATAGCGAAGAGATGAGAACTCCTTCTTTAGCTCCTCCCCAAACCACGGCTGGGCCGTCTGCATAGCAGTGCAGACGCGTCGTTGAAATTCCGTTAAATCGAAATCAGCCGGTATGCCGTGAATAGAATCAACACCCATTTCTTGAAGCTGTTGAAGGGCACTGACACTCAAACGCGGTAGGTAGCCGATGTAATCAGCCGGTTTCGCAGGATTGCAATGACTGAAAAATTCGCAGACGAATGGTTCGAGACAATGCGGTCCAGGCGCGACATCCGGAGGGGCGGGCAAGGCGATGACATGAAATTGCGAGCGCAGGTCAGCCTCAATCGCGGATTGAAGTTCCTGAACTCTGCGGGTGAGGTTGTGGAAGAGGAAGAACTGGCGCGGATCAACGGTGTCTCCCGCCAGAACGTAGCCGCGGTTTATGTGCGCGAGCCACGTCGAACCGAGATTCACTCCCGAGTGAGAGACCACGTAACTTTGGATTCCCAAATCCTGTGCGTGATGTTCTTTAAAGTCTGTTGTGGACTTCACTTCGATGAGGCGCCAAACGTTTTCCTTACGTCGAAGGAGGATGTCCGTCTTAACGACGACATCTTGATACAGGAAAGCACCCTCAAAAATTGCAGGAACCTCGGGATTTGCGACTAGCTCTCTTGTGGTGCGGATTGCCCGGTCCAGGCCACTGGAACCTTCCACTTCTATACCATCGGGAAACAATCGGCGGGCGAGTAGGCCGACTTCGCGCCCCTGCTCCAGTATTGCGTACTCTGCATCATCCCCCTCGGCTGCCAGCTCCGGTTGGTGCAGTTGAAGATAAAGTCGCTTGAGGCACTGGCAGCCTGCGAGAAAGCGGGTCTTTGATAGTGTGACAGTCATGGATTCTTACGACTCGATTCGGCCTCGAAAATCAGCGATTGCAACTCTTTGAAGAGCGGACATCCTGACTGTACGGCGCCGAGGTTCGGCGCATCCCTCTCTGAAGGGCACGGTCATTCACGTCCTAACAGGAATGCGTACGCGGGGACGCAAAGGCACCAACACATTCGCATAGGCTCTAACGACCCGGTTGTATAGATCTTGAACGCGCGGTGCCCTTATGCTCACAAGGAAGGCATACGGAATTGGCTGCGGCAATGTTGCTTTACTACCAGACTGCCGGTGATGGTAATAGATGTCAAAACAAGGCTCGTGAAGCGTCGCCGCTCTAAACTGCTGCGAGCTCCGGAGACAGGGTTCCCACTTATATGCTTCATCGCTCAACAGGGTCTCGGTGCCATCGCAAAGTTTTCCGGCTGAAAAAAATGATCGCGTCTTAGGATGACTAGAACGCTTTCCCTCATGTTCGGAATAGCGTTTGGAGTTTGGTCGAAATGCAACTTCGAGTCCGCCGCGCGTGTATGCGCCTGGATGTTCAGGATCGACTTCCGGCGCAATAACCAGTGTCGCTGTGAGATGCACCATTCCACGCAAACCGTTCGATGGTAGTGGGATTCCCGCTCGTAAATGTTCACCTACCGGTAAGCTGCCTTGATACACCACTACAGCTTCATCGTCATCACAAGTGATCAAGCGTTCAGGATTTGATTCAAATCGGCCCCAGCCGACTTCATTACGGCTATTCATGCCGGGGTCCGCTCGATGGATGAGCAGGGCACGAATGGCGAGGGGTGACAATGTCGCTCCCAATTGTGCACGAACAGACACAGCCGAGCGCAGAGCGTAAGGCGATGCAAGACTCGTCCCCTGGGTCTCAATGAGAACTAAACCTCCGTCCATTGCGAGCGCAGCGAACGGCTCATTGTCAGATCCGCCAAAGGCCACACCATCCGGTTTTACATAGCCGGGACTGCGGCCAGGGCCTATGCAGCTATAAGGTGCGCGGATCCAAGGCGTATCCAATGCATCGGCAGCCCCCACCGCTAGTGCATTCACCGCATCGGCGGGTGGTTGCAGACGATTCAGTCCAGCCGACGCATCTCTTTCTCCCTCATTGCCGACTGCAAAAGTTGCGACCGCTCGACCGCTCGCGAGCCGATCATCGAGGGAAGCAGTCCATGCTGTGACCTCATCGTCGCTCAACGACGTGTTTGGCCCGAGACTCAGGTTTATAAATTGGTAGTCGGGGTGAGCATCGAGGTGTGCGAGGATGCGGTCAAGAACATCAACGTATTCTAGATCTGGTCCTGGTGTGGTCTGGGAGTCGATCACACGAACGTGATCCACCGCGCAAGGTGGCACCGGCAACTCTCCCGACGGCACGGGACCGAACAGGAAAGCCGCAGTGACTGCTAGTCCATGGTCTTGCATGCTGGGCACAGCGGTTCCAATACCGCTTGGTTCGACGTAATTGACCCATGGACTCAGAGCACCGACTGCGCTGTCCGGCAGACCGCCGTCAAACACAACCGCCCGAAACGATGGATCAATCGGAGCCGGAGCCGGTAACTTCACGGAACCGGCAGCAACAGTTCGAGTCAGCGCGGGTCGCAGGCGCAGCGAGGGCAAGGGTCTAGCAATGCGAACGAAGGAAAACTGGGCCAATTCTTCGGCTCTTTCAAAATCAGCTTCGACCGGAATGAAAGTTAGGCCCTTCACGTCTCGTCTGCGATCCGTAATGGGACGCGCATTGTGGCGACGAGCATACTCTACGAACGAGTCAACAATTTCTCGTTCACCGGCGTTATGGAGCACGATTTCGAGAATTCCGTGACTCCCGTGCTCGGAAGGGATGCTGCGCAATTTGTCCTTTGGTCCGAATGCAGCTACGTTCTCGAATTGCGAGATTTGCTGTGCACCTCGTGAAGCTGAAGTCCAGCGCTGAACCTCACCCGCCCATTTCCTAAAAGTGCTCCTCTTTCCGGCAACAAAGAGTTGTTCTGTAATGGCCGTCTTCGGATGCTTCTTAATACCCCACGATTCTGGAGTAATAGTTTGCGCTCGGCTGCCGATTGGCCGCAGCCCCACTGCGGATAGCAGCTCTTGGGGAAAGTCGCTCTTTGAGATGTAGCGAGGATGCATCGTTACGACGGCGACGACTTCATCTTTTGGCGCAGCATCGTCGGGAATTGCGTCCAAAGCTATGACCGTTTCGCGAAGCTTGCTCGATAGCCGCCGTTGGGCACGTTCGAACGTGTAGGGAGGGTTTTTTTCCCCTCCTCCGGTCGCCACGCGGACCTTTGCGGTTAGGCGCTCTCCGTTTCCGAGGAGAAAGTTATTAGCGCGCGGCACCATCCCTCCGTTTCCGCTGCGACCGGTCCGTTAGGTGTTTTCGAATCGTATCGCGCGATAATCCTGTGACTTCGGCTATACCACGCTGCGAGCAACCGCTTGTTTGTAGCTCCCGCGCAATCGCCAGGCGCATATTTAATGGGGCAGATTTCGCAGACTCCGTCACCAAACCGAGCAGCGCTTCCTCGACAGGTAATCCCCTCAGGACTGCGGCGCGACGCATCCGAAGTAATTCCCTCGTTATCTCTGCGAATGATCGACCCTGCAGCATGGTCGGCAGCAACTGCAGCAAGGAGTTGCGGCTACCGTTATGCAGTTCCCCCAACGCTCGGAAAACCGTTCGACCAATCTCTTCGGCGTTAGGCAAAGGAAACTGCACAATCCGATCAAATCGTCGCCAGACTGCCGGATCGAGAAGCTCAGGATGATTCGTCGCGCCGATTAGAAGACCCTCAGCAGGCCAGTCATCCACAGCTTGCATCAAGACAGTCACGAGGCGTTTGAGCTCACCGATCTCTGCCGCATCATCACGTCGTTTGGCAATTGCGTCGAATTCATCGAGGAGAAGGACCGATGGAGTTTTCTGTGCATAATCCAGCACGACACGAATATTGTTTCCCGTTTTTCCAAGAAAACTGCTCATCACTGCCGAAAGGTCAAGGGTGATCAGCGGCCTTCTCATCTGCTTCGCTAGCCATCGTGCAGCCAGCGTTTTGCCTACTCCCGGCGGACCGACAAAGAGAAGCGACTTTGACGGCGTCAGACCTGCATGAATTAGTTGTTTTTCGTTGGCCCGTTCTCCGAGAACGGCTTCAAGATGTGCAAAAACGCTCTCGGGCCAAATCGGGTCGATCGGGATTTCAGGATCCTCTTCCCGTCTCAGAAGTTCCAGCCGACTATCAGCGTCAACGGGGATCGCCGTGGCGATTCCAAATGAGCGCAGCGGAGTACTGCCAGCGACTGTCATCAGCTTCCTTGCTTCGCCGGCTAAATCCGGTCGTCTCTCGCTTATATCGCGCAGCGAGCGCCTGATTACGGCAGCGACATCCTCGGCTTTCCCCTCAAGTGCCAAACGGGCCAGGTGGACGAATTCTTTGTCTATGTCTTTCATTTAGGCCAGGCAGATTATCACTAGAGCTGGACAATTAAGTCATGAGCGGACTAGCATTGTCAACGGTTCAAGTAGGTAGTCCATCCCCTAAGAAGAACGCCACTTGAGATCGTCATACATGTAACGGAAATCCGTTACATCAAAATAGGGAGAGAATTACGGCATTTGAGGAGCTCAATTCCGAAGAATTTGTTTCGGCCCTGCGCCAAGGATCCATGTCTGCGTTTGAACGTCTGGTCGATCAGCTGCTGCCACATTTGATCAAGTTTCTAGCGTTTGGAAAAACGATTCCGGAGGCAGACGCCGAAGAACTGGCAAGTGATGTGCTAATGACCATCCATACCAAAATCGGAACCTTTCGGCATGGTGGACCAGCGAAATTAACGACGTGGATATTCGAGATCGCAAAAAACAAAGCCATAGATTACCATCGTGCGTCTTCTCCGCAGGAAGTTGAACTGCTTCCTGATACGCTCCAAGTTCGTACTACGAGCGACGGACGTTACGCGGGGCGAAACCGAGAGCTTCTCCAATGGTTGTCGGAGCACATCCACAAATTGTCGCAACAAGATCAGTGGCTCTTAGGCTGGCGAGCACAAGGCATTCCGTATTCGCAGATTGCAGAATGGCTCGGCATCACCGAAGGAACGGCTCGCGTTCGGCACAAACGTGCCACTGAAAAGCTGTTAGCTGTCGCGCCGCCGAGCTGGCTAGCCGCAAAGGAGCAGCCCTACCATGAATGAAAAATTATTGAATGATCTGCTTGCATCCGCCGTTCGAAGTGGTCACGTTTCCTTGGAACTCAATGATGAAATCGTTGATCGTATTCTCGAACAGCCTGGCTCTAAGGTCTCTAATGCATCCACGGAACGCGTAAAGTCGAAGCTGAAAATGCGGATGCAGGATGCGGCCATTACAGCTGCTAGAGCTACCATTCACCCGCAGGTTTCAGTGCAATTTGGCCGCTTCATTCAAACTGTGCGCGAAGGAGCAGGGCTTGACCGGTCAGCCATCGGAGAGAGACTGCATAAGACTGGCGATTTTGTGGAACGACTCGAACGCGGGCATATCAATCCTCTGCAACTCAAGACTAACGAATTTGCAGATGTCGTGGAGCTTTTTCATATCAAGTTCAGTGTGTTGCCGTCGATGGTTACGGCTAGCGCGAGCATTGCGGGAGCAAAACACGGCTACACGGCAATCGCACGTTCCCATGGTGGTATGAGACACGACCAGCGTGGAGAAGACGTGGAACGTGCGTTGGAGGCATTTGCGCGGACCGTTCATCCAAGAGCAAAGGATGATCCCAATACTTCTCAAGAAATACGAACCTGCTTAGCGAAACTCGAAGCCGAGCTGAAAAAGCGTGGGCGACACGATTTGATTACTTGAAGAGCGCTTTCATGTGCCGGCTAATGGCTATTGCAATCACTTGTTCGCTAACAAAAAATATTTTGGCCAGTTCTGGAACGTTTTTCCCGGTGTGAAGCTTTAGAAATGCGAGCGGGACCAACAACTCTCCCGCAAATAAATCTGCCTCTGTTTCGGCCGGGTCCTTGGTCACAATCTCACCTTCTTCCGAGGGTGGATTGTCGATCGTGACACCTTCATAAATTCCGGCATCCCGATGCAGGAAATAATGTCCAAGTTCGTGCGCTAACGAAAACCGTTGGCGATGCGGATGTTGCCCCGCATTTACGGCTGCGTAAATCCGAGTTCCGTCATCGATGATTAATGCGTCGACTGAATCGGGAAAACCATCGACTTCTCTGTATTCAATTGCATGCGCCTGAAGAATCATCAGCAAATTTACAGGTGGTGCAGTTATTTTGCTTTCTTTCAGCAGCTTAGCAGCCATCTTGCTTATGAATTGTGATCTGACCTGTGACACGTTTGCCCTCGCTGCAACTACCGCAAAACCCTGTAACGCAATCTCGTCTAAAAAGGCATCGAGACCAGCATAACTCTTCGTCGTTGGAGACTTGCCAAAAACGGCGAGTGGTTGTAACGCGAAATCGTGAGATGTATTGAGATCACAGCTCGGCGAGCTGTTGTGAAATCCCGAGAGGTAAAGGAGAAACTTTTTATGGCAGAAGTCACTGAACAATCGGTCCAGGATGCGCCTGGGCAACAGAAATCAGTAGAAATCTATTTGGATGGCCTCCTCGTCATGAGTCCCTCACGCCGACTTACCGGCAGGCAAATTCGCGAACTCGGTGCCCAAGACCGTGTTGACGGATTTGAAACCCAGGAAGTAAACGCCCAGGGCAAGAAAATCCGTACTATCGGCGACTCTGAGGAGACCGAGTTGCACAAGGATGAGCGTTTTCGCACTGTGCCCAACCACGGAGGTCCCGGTGCCGCCCTCTGAACTGCTCCTCCAAGCGGTCGCCGAGCTCTCGGCGAGATCGGGGCACGTCTTTCACATCTCGCCGGAGCCGGTACCGGGCACTAGCTTGTTTGTGGTGCATACCGAAAACCACGAGTATCGGCCGGAATACACAATTACCTCGGGTCCGCTTGGGTTTCGAGTACCCTTCAATCTTCCTACAGCGGCCCCCGAGGACAGCTTCTTCATTGCAGCGGTCGACGCAAAATTGCGAGTCCCGGATCCGGTTCGCAACAGCGCCGATCTTAACCGTGTCGGCCGTGCTGAAGGTCACGTCAGCGGTTCCAGACTGGGAAATGCATCTGTTTTGGTCTTCTCCTGGCACTTGTGGAACACCGTCCCCTGGGATCGGCGCAAGCACACCCTGTTCGACCATTACACCCATTCCATACGGCGATTTGAAAGGGCGGAACACGACTGATGCACAGCCAATCTGTGTCCTTAATCACATCGCGGCTTGGTGACGAAACGCACATTGCCGCGGACGCCGACACCTGGCGCGAGGTTTGCACTAAACTGACGGCGGCTGCCCCCGACGAGGCCTGCTGTTTTCTCTTAACTCGTCCGAGCCGAGGAATTACTCGCACGACAGTCATTCTTCGCGAGATCATTTGGCCAAAACCAGGAGACGTACAGGCAACACCAGGAAGTTTGGAACTCTCGGCTGACTACATCTCGAGAGCCATCGACGCGGCGATTGACGCAGGAGCGATGGTTGGTCTCTGTCTTGTTCATACCCATCCCAAGTCCGAGAAATTCGGCGAAGGCATCGCTCGTTTTAGCTCCCGAGATGATTGGTACGAGAATCGGCTATTTCCTACGATCACTCTCGACCGTCCAGGCGCCATCTCAGCCAGCGTCGTAATCGGCAGCGCAGGCGATGTCGATGCGCGTATCTGGTGGCGAGAGCGAGGCGAGTGCGTAACTCAGGACGTGCAGGCAATTCGCGCCGTAGGACCCGAACTCACGATTATTGAAACGCCATCCTCACCTTGGAAAGATCATCCCGATCCAGCCGTCATGGATCGCTCAACACGCCTGTGGGGAGGGGAAGGACGCCGACGGCTGCAGAACCTTCGCATAGGTATTGCCGGTGCAGGCGGTACGGGCAGTCTCACAATTTTCGGGTTGGCCACGATGGGGGTTGGCAAACTCCTCGTGTGGGACAAGGACATCGCGAAGAAGCAGAATCGTCATCGCACCGCGGGCATAACTAGCGATCAAATTGGCAAGCCAAAGGTTACCGCGATGAAGGTCATGGCCGAATCGGTTGCTACGGCCGAGCCGTTCATTATTGAAGTTTACGAAGACTGGGCCACAACCGCCGAGGCCCTCACAAGGCTAAAAGACTGTGATCTCATCTTCTGTTGCATTGACAACTTTGCCGCACGTGTTCCCCTCAACGACTTGGCTTACGCTCATCTCATACCGACAATCGATATGGCATCGTGGGTACACGCCGATCGCAACCAGCAGATTGATGCCTTGATGACGCACGCCCACGTTTGGTCTCCCGGTATCCCCTGTGCTTGGTGTCGCGAAACGATCAGCTCTCATATTCTCATGCGTGAAGCCCAGGGCACTCAGCGCGGGATCGAAGACCGGATCCCTTATGGTCTTCCGCTCGAAGAAACTGATGGAGTTGAACCAAGCGTGTTGCCGCTCAATATGCTGGGAGTAAGTTTGGCGCTAATCGAGTTCATGCAGGTCGCATTGAAGATTACGACTCGCACACCCAATGATCTGAAATTTTTTCTGCCAGAGTGGGAACTTGACGAAAGTGACCGCCCCGCCCGGCAAGCATGCGACTGCATTCTTAACGTCGCGATGGGAGATACACTCGTTATCAATCCCGTGATGATGGAATAAAGGAAATTCGTCGCTGCCCGGCGTGTCATTCGAAAATACTCACTCGCAAATTTCAAAATGGGATTATTAGAACCAATGGGGACACAGTGGCGCGGAGTAAACTCGGACTCAGATGTGAATGGGAGACCAGATGGCTGACAAGAAGGTTGTGTTTGTCGCATTCGCGATAGAAGACGAACGGCAGAGGGATTTTCTGAAAGGGCAAACGCTCAGCACGGCCTGCCCATTTGAATATATCGATATGTCCGTTAAAGAAGCGTATGACAAGGAGTGGAAAGAACGGGTGCGTACCCGCATTCGCCGTTCAGACGGAGTCATCGCTCTGGTAAGTAAGAATTCCCTCACATCCAGCGGCCAAGCTTGGGAGCTCAGCTGCGCGAGGGAGGAAAGGAAGAGGGTGCTTGGGATATGGGCTTACAGTGACGATAGGACCAATCTTCCGGGCACGAATACCGTCGTCTGGACGTGGGACGCGATTAAGAAGTTCATAGATAGCCTGTAGTACGCCTACAAAGGATTTCTGCTTATGCGAAAAGCGCTTGTGGTCGGAATTGACTATTACGTAAGAGCCTCCGCCCTCTTTGGGTGTGTTAATGATGCTCACTCGGTGAAAAGCATTCTCGAAAGAAACAGCGATGGCACTGTGAACTTCGGAGTCAAGCTGCTGGCAGGAATAAGTCCGACCGAAAGCATCTCTCGCGCGACTTTGAAGGAAGGGGTGCGAGGTCTGTTCGCCGATGATGTCGAGATTGCGCTGTTCTACTTTGCAGGCCATGGCCATATTGAAACGACGGGAGGATATCTATGTGGCAGTGATTGCGAAACTGGCGACGACGGTCTTGCCCTGGACGAAGTGCTCACGCTTGCAAATGGGTCCAGGGCGCGAAATAAAGTCATTGTCCTGGACAGTTGTCACTCAGGTGTCGCGGGGACGCGTCCAGTTGCTCGTCAGACCGCAGAACTGTCAGAGGGCCTCACAGTGCTAACTGCGTCGACAGCGGAGCAATATGCAACGGAGCAAAACGGCAGCGGAGTGTTCACGACACTCTTCATCGATGCTTTGAGCGGAGCCGCAAGCAATCTAGTAGGGGACGTCACTCCCGGTAGCGTCTATGCGCATATCGACCAGTCCTTGGGTCCCTGGGAGCAGCGACCGGTATTCAAGACGAATGTTAAGAGCTTCGTGTCATTGCGAAAAGTGCAGCCCCCGATCGATTTATCTGATTTGCAGCGAATTACGGAGTTTTTCCCATCTCCGGGGTTCGAGTTCCAGCTTAATCCGTCATTCGAGCCTGAAAGCACCAATCCCAACTTAGAGAACACTCTCGTATTCGCAATTCTTCAGAAATACAATCGTGTGAATCTCGTTGTCCCAGTCGATGCGCCGCACATGTACCACGCAGCCATGGGCAGCAAAACATGCAAGCTAACGGTGCTTGGCGAACATTATCGGCGGCTGGTTGCCCGAAAGCGAATTTAGTCGTGAGAGCAAAATAGATGAACTTCATGTTGAAGGAGTGGATATGACTCGCGTCGGGGTCACCGGTCACCAAAGGCTCGACGAGCCTAAGGCGTGGTCTTGGGTCGCCACCACAATGCGAGCAGAACTAGCGCGAATGACGCCACCGCTAACTGCTTTAACATCTCTTGCGATAGGTGCCGATCAGCTTCTCGCACGGCTGGTGCTAGAGGCTGGCGGAAAGATTCACGCTGTCTTGCCGTTCGCAGATATTGAGCGATCATTTTCCATCCAGGATCTTTCTGCCTATCGTGAACTGGCAAGACAGGCGACCCTGGAAGTGCTTCACAAGCCGAAGACAGATGAGGATGAGGACGCGTATTTAGCCGCAGGTCACCGCGTTGTCGATCTGTCCGACATTGTCATTGCCGTGTGGGATGGCAAGACGGCAAAAGGCAAGGGTGGTACCGCTGACATAGTAGGCTACGCGCTTCGCCGGGGCACGCCACTGATCCACATCGATCCCATATTGCGTACTGTTCAGCGTCTGGAACCTAACGGAACTGCGAACGTCGGATAACGAGAAGTCGTTCAAAACGCTGGATAAAGGACCTTCATATGGCACCGAGAATATTCATTAGCTTCGCCGCCGAAGATGTTAGGTACCGAGACCTATTGGTTGGTCAAGCAAAACATTCAGATACCCCTTTCGAATTTCGTGACATGTCCCTCCAGGAGCCGTTTGACTCGAAATGGAAAACGAGGTGTCGCGCAAACATTTCGCAGTGCCACGGCTTCATCGCACTACTGAGCAAAAAGACCTGGCGCGCGCAAGGCGCACGATGGGAAATGTGCTGCGCAGATGAAGAGCACTTGCCGATACTCGGAATTCACGTTCATCGAGATGAAAGAGGCGCGGTTCCGCCCGAGCTGAATGGTCACCGTGTGGTCGAGTGGCGTTGGAGCGCAATCTCGAATTTCATCCGTCGTGTAAACAGCAAGAGATCTTTTTGGGACAAATTATTCGACTGATAACGACCGTTGAACCCCTGGTGAGGGTTTACACAAAAGGGTTTACAAAAGTTCCAAACTGGGATGACCGAGTAGGAATGATACGGTTGAAGCACCACTACAAGAGATTGAAAACATTCAGTACGACAACCTAATCCCTTTTTCGGGACCAGGGGGTCGGAGGTTCAAATCCTCTCTCCCCGACCAAACTACTTTAGAATCAGAGACTTGCAAATGCAAGGCGTCGTCGATGACCCCCTGGTCTAGCACCAGGTGCTCTGGTCTCAGAGACCTCGGACAAGGCTTTCTCTCTGAAAGAAGGAGACTTACAGCGCAATTCCTGCGATTCCCGGTCCAATTTTGCCTCTCCTTATTTATTAATGACTTGCGCGAAACCGCAGCTAGGGGTTTACACAAAAGGGTTTACATTCTTTCGCAAAGTACTCTTCCGGATAGCGGTTCACCGTCCGTTTTCGCTGAGCTAGCAATGCTTTCCTTTTTGGGAAAACCGTTCCGATACTCCATAGACCCGCGTTGAATCTCTGGTGCCGCGCCAGGAAGTCAACGACCGCAATCTCGTGAGAACGGGCTTCTCTGCGATGGAGTTTACAAACCGGGGTTTACATTGTGCACCGAGCGCATATGTTGGATCTTCCTCAACAACTGTTCGCAAAAACCAACTCTTTTGGAACACGAACGAGGAACAAGTTGGGAACAGAACACCCATCCATCTCCTGCCGGGCCCGAGGTGCTCTCATTGCGATTTGACTGCATGACTCGGTATTAGCGACTGCACTCGGCGCCGGGGGCCCACACATAATTTCCGTCATGGTCAATGACAGCAGATCCGGTTTCGGCCGCTACTTCAGATAACCCGTCCAGGAACTTTTGCCCATCCTTAAACTTAAATTCAATCACCACTTTGCCCAACTTATTGATGTACCCCCACTCAGATCCAAGTTTCACTGCCGCTGTATCCTCGAACATTTCGTGTGTGTCATCGTATAGACACGGAATAACAACCTCGCCGCTGTGGTTGATAAAGCACCAGTGGCCGTTCCGTTTGACGGCAGCTACACCGGACGTAAACGCCTCAGCACCTTGGAACTGCGGTTTCAGGACATATTCGCCCTTGCGGTTGATGTATCCCCACAGTCCACGCTCCATTACAGGTATCACTCCCTCTTCGACCGGTCCCCCCATATCGTCAAAGTCTCGGGGAAGTATGTCATGGCCTTTCTCGTCGATCAGATGCCATCTACCATTCAACAGAACACGTGCCGTATTGCCCATTCCGTCGCCTGGTTCCGCGAAACTGCGTGCCGCTTCAAACTGCGGCGGGATGACAAATTCGTTCTTGTGATTTATGAACCCCCAGCGATCCCCAACCCTCACCGGAGCAATTCCCGAGGTGAACATTCGAGTTTCTTCATATTGCGGTTTAATAACGAATTTACCCTGGTGATCGATATAGCCCCACTTCTCGCCAACCTTGACTGGAGCCAACCCGTCCTGGAATCGGCGGGCAAAATCAAAAGCTGGCTGCACGACTAAGCGCCCCTGTTTATCGATAAAGCCAACTTTGCCACAGATTCGAACCCGATAGAAGCTCTCTTCGGCCAGAGCTCGGGTAGTAATGCAAAGACTCAGCAGCCCAGTACAAAACAAGCGCCTGAGTCTGGTGCGGCCTATTTTGCTGATTTCCATATCCACTCTCCATTGCGGTTAATGTAGCCAAGACCAACTTCATTTCGGACTTCCGCCAGCCCATTTTCGAAGCTTTGAACTTCTTCAAACTGCGCTGGAATAACCAGTTTTCCGGATTTGTCCACGAACCCCCACTTAGAGCCGATCTTCACGGGTCCCCGATCTTCGAAAAGTTCATTAGCCCCATCGAAAGTGCAGGGCACTAGCCAGGCGCCTTTGTGGTCTATGAAGCCCCAGTGATTATCCTTTTCTACTGCGGCAACGCCTGAGGTGAACGCTTCTGCAAACTCGAACTGTGGTTGTATAACGTACGTATTTGTGCGGTCGATGTAGCCCCAAAGTCCGTTCAACTTTACGGGTGATACTCCTTCCTCCAGCGGTCCCTCCATCTCGTCATACATCGGATTAACGATAGTTCGCCCTTGCGTGTCAATCATTCCCCATTTACCCGTAGTCTTGACACGAGCTGTCGGTCCTGTGCCGTCGCCTGGATCCATGAACGTCCGCGCGACCTCAAAGCTCGTAGGGATGACAACTCGCCCTTGGCGATTGATGTAGCCCCAATGCTCTCCCACTTCCACTGAAGCAAGTCCGAAAGAAAAGATTCGAGCATCGTCATACTGAGGCTTAATAACAAGATGACCTTTAGTGTCGATGTAGCCCCACTTGTCTCCAGCCTGTACAGGAGCCAAGCCATCCCGAAACTTGCGAGCTGCTTTGAAGTCGGGGGGAATGATGAGTTTTCCTTGTTCATTCATATACCCGAACTTTCCACCCACTTGAACCCGAAAGAGACGGTCTTTGACCTGGGCCTGCAGGGCGAGGCAGAAAAAAAGCGCAGGAACAAGCGAAATCCAGAGTGGTCGAACTCTACCGCGATGAATCATGTCCTTTTCTCCTGAGGCGTCCTCATGTTCTGTTTCGAGCCCGCAGGCGCCGCTCCTGCGGCTGAAACCAATCCGTGGCTCGTCAGTAATGCACTAATAAGCTGAGCGTCGGGTGAGTATTTTAGAGAACGGAATTCCCGCACCTTCAATGAGCCTCCGAATCACAGCCAAAACTTCGAATGTCCGAGAACCTCCTCCGTACTTGACGTCGTCACCAAATAAGCTTCACGGCAAACTGCAATTGCCGCGAGCTGGTCACGGTTGGGGCACTCAGTACGCCAGCCGCGCCGGTCAGATTTCCAGTGGCATCGAAGAATGTTTGATTGGTTGTGTTGGGCGGGCCAAAGTTAGCGTGATTCAGGATGTTGAAGAACTCTGCGCGAAACTGCACGTTGAAACTCTCCGAGATTCGCGGGATGTAGTTGTTCTTGAACACCGAGAAATCCAGAGCCTCCAGTCCTGGGCCGACAATGCTGTTGCGTCCGGCATTGCCGCGTAGCGTCGCCGGATTAGGAAACTTGAAACAGCTCAGGTTCACGTAGTCGAGCCTTTGCTGTTTGTAGTTTCCATTTACCAGACTGCATCCAGGCACACGGTTCGGGAAGTCCCACGGATCGGTACTGTTCAGGCCCAGGGGATCGCCGCCAATGAGCGGAGTAAATGGCACGCCGTCGCTCAGCTTGAAAACGCTGCTTAGCTGCCAGCCTTTCGCTGCCCATGCGAAAGGTCCCGACGCTGTGACTCCGGGAACGCTCCAGATGCCATTTAGCACGAACACTTTCCCAATATTGAAATCAGATGGTCCACGGCTGAGTCTTGGATCGAACCAGTGTAGGCTGGGAACCGAGTTTCCGTAAGCATCTCCGGCGTTGGTGGCAGAGCTGGTATCGATGCTCTTTCCCCACGTGAACGAACTCTGAGCCTGGAAGCCATGGCTCATGATCTTTTTCACGCCGACTTCGAGAGCATCGTAATAGGAGTCCGATCGCCACATCAGCGCGCGAATCGTTCCCGCATTAGGATTGAGCTTGGTTCCAGATCCCGCTGGCGATGGCCACAAGTAGCCCTGCGGCGTGAGTGTGGGCAGGACCATATCCGCGTCTTCAGAGCGAAACGGCTGATGAATCCCGCGCGAGCCTACGTACCCGACTGTCAGAGAGAGATTGTTGGCGAGTTGGCGCTGGATATTGAGGTTCCACTGCATTACGTAATTCCGAGGCGGATTGGCTTCTATGTAGGCCTGGCCGAAAGTTGCAGGGTTGCCGGTGAGGAACTGGGCGTTGCCGCCTGGGCCTACAGCGGCGCAACTTGCAGTTGCCGGCGCCGGAGGCAGCTTGGCGCAGCTGGTTGTTGCACCGATTTCGAAGAACGGAGCAGAGAGCGCATCCAGAATCTGGAACTGATACAGGAGAGGCAATACGTCGTAGATGCCAAAGCCTCCGCGGACTGAGCTCTTGCCATTGCTGAATGGGTCCCATGCGAACCCGACTCGCGGCTCGAAATTTCGCAGCGTTGGGTTCGAGAAGTAGGGATCTCCGAGATGAGGTGTTGCGTCGGTGATCTGCCGCAGCACGGTAAGCTTTCCATGCTTTTCAGTCGGAACCGAAGTCATCTCGTAGCGAAGTCCCAGGTTGAGCGTCAGGTTCGGACGCCATCGCCAGTCATCCTGGAAATAGACGCCAAACAGATTTTGCCGAAGATTGCGCGGAGTGAGCGTATCGGCAAAACCAGCTTGAAACTTCTTTGGCGAGTTCGTGAGAAATGCAGTCAGGCTTCCGAAGTTAAATAGCCCATTTGGATTGCTGAGGGCTAAAACGTTGTCCTGAAATCTTTCGAAGACCGCTCCGAGCTTGAACGAGTGCAGTCCGCGAGTGAGGAACGCATCGTCATAGGCCTGGTAAGTAGTGAAGTGGAAGAAGTAAGTGGGAGAAGCACCGACCCCGCCGACCATGCGGTCGAACCCAGGTATGTTGATCCCTGCTGCAGTTCTTCCCGGCATGGCGGCAAGGGAAGTGTCATTGGCCAGCGAATTGATGGCCGCCACGCTTTGATTGTTATCTACTGCCTGCCGATTCCCGCCAAGACGGAACGTGTTCAGCAGAGTCGGACTGAAGATGTGACTCTCTTCGAGTATCAGAGCCTGCCGTCGCGTCTTGGAACCCTGCAGGACGTTATTGAAACTGTCCGGCTGCGTAAATGGAGCATTGTCGAACATGTAGGTGCTGAAAATGCTGTCCTTGGTTGAGATCTTGTGATCGGCTCGGACGGTGAAGTAGTCTTCGTTCACTACCTGCTGGCTTGCAAACAGGAAGTGACCGGAGTTGCCATCGGGTGAAATTACGCCATTGGGAGAGGGATACAGGCCGCGATATTTCAGCGACCCGGGACTCACAGCGATAGGCGTGGTCGGGCATGTTTTTTGACCGCTCGAATTGACGGTGCAAACAAAACCCTGCCACGCAGTGTCGGTAGGAACTACGATGTCGTTCGTTGTTCCCAACGACTGCCGTATTCCTTCGTAGTCCCCGAAGATAAACGTCCGATCCTTGATGATTGGTCCGCCTGCCGCGGCGCCGAACTGGTTGCGTTTGAACGGTGGAATCCTCGCGCCATCAAAATAGTTCCTGGTGTCGAGCGCGCTGTTGCGCAGGAACTCGTAGGCATCTCCGTGGAACAGGTTGGTGCCGGAGCGTGTAGTTGCATTCACCACGCCGCCGGAAGTCTTCCCGTACTCGGCGGAAGTGTTGCTCGAGGAAACGGAAAACTCTTGAACTGCGTCGACACCCAGATTGATGCCTAACACGCTGCCGGGCCCACCGTTCGCGTAGTCGTTAATGCTGATGCCGTCGAGGCGATAGTTGTTTTGTTGAGGACGCGCCCCAGAGATCGACATCTGCGCTCCGAATCCCCGATTTCCTCGGCCGGCTCCGCCGGTGAAAGGAATCTGCGTCTCTACCGCCGCGACTCCAGGCTGTAACAGCGCTAGGTCGGTCCAGCTGCGTCCATTCAGAGGCAGATCGCGCACGGCTGCGGCGCCGACTACATCAGTCAACGTCGATGATCCAAGTTCCACAATGGGCGCAGTGTCCTTTATCTCTACGCTTTGCGTGGCCATTCCCACCTGCATGGCGACATTCAGGACGAGATCCTGGCCAACAGTAAGCGCCAGAACAGTTGTTCGCGTTTGAAAACCAGCAGCTGAGGCAGTGACTTCATACTCGCCGGGCAAGAGGTTTGGAGCGTTGTAGAAACCTTCGTCGTTGGCTGTCACTACTCTGGTAACGCCGGTCGCACGATTCTGAATAGAGACCTGCGTCCGCGGTACGCGAGCTCCAGAGGCGTCGCTAACCACGCCGCTGACGGTGCCGCCGGCAACTTGCCCACGGCAAACGATTGAGCTGAAGGTACTGAGGAGTAAAACGAGTGCAAGTGAAGCAAATCTGCGATCACTGAAATGCATACGCACGCCTCACAATCGTGAAGATCCTGATTCGATATCCCGGAAGAATCAGACGGGCCGTTCGAACGCGGGCAAAGGACCCGAAGAGGCGGTCAACGCAAACACCAACTCCGCCAAAGCTGCAGGGGGTGCAGAATGTACGCACGAAGCCAGGAACTTAACTCTCAGTGTGCGGCTCCATCTTTTTCCTTCGTACGGATCAACTGCGTTAGCGCGCTCGCTGATGCTTCGGCGCACATTCGTTTCCTGTGCAGGAAAAAGACGATTCATTAAGAATTACGGCAATGAAGACTGCATTAAGCCCACATGAAATGTCGTTCATCGGACAGATGGAGTCTTAAGCTGGTACCAACCCGTTTGCCTGATTGAATGTTCTCGCGATAAGCAATCGGTCTAGACCCGGCGGGACCGTTGAACGTTTTAACATGCAGCGATGCCGTCGGATTCTCAACCGCGCTTGTGTCTGCCAATCGAGCGGAGGCAAGTAATACAGGCGGAGTGAACTCCGTCATCGGGAGGATGGGCCTAGAGGGATCACGTGCGGCCCGCTATCAGGATTCCCGACCCGGGCAGGCTTGGCTACCGCGGGGGAGGTTCTCCAGGGTGCGTCGGGACTTCCAAGGCTGATTAAGTCTGCAAATAAACGGATGCCACCAGGCACTGCAAACAGTATTTGCCGGTAAAGGGAGTAACCGTTGTAAACCCAGAGCCCTCTTCCATGCTGGGCTACAAGCAGTCCGCCCGCTTGCGGTTTTTGACCTTGGTCATGCGTCGAGAGGATTGGGAGGTATCGCTCATCCCGCCGCGAACGAAAGCGCGCTTCGTACCAACCTGCTGTCGCTGCAGACGACTCAGACGCGCCATGTCGGAAGCGATCCCAACGTGGAACGCTATGACCCCGGTCTGTGGACGGATGAATTTGCTCTTCTCAATCAGCTCGGCCAGGTGGAGATTCAGAGCGACCCTTCTACGACTACCGCACCAACCTCGAAGACTATCCTAGGTGGCAAGCTTGGTTGCGTGAGGAGCAGCCGCGCCTGCTAGCAATTCGCCTGTTCGTTTCCGTGAACCTTCTGTATGCCGCGGTTACGAAGAAGGGCTTACATTGTTCTGCGAAGTACTTTTCACAATGGCAGTTCCTGAGTTTAGGTCGCGACCTGGCGGCCGCTGCGGCAGCACCGTTCCCAACTTAGGAAGAGGCTACGAAAGTCGCTGAATCGTTGGATGGCTTTATGTCGTCGCCCTTGGTCGCTACTGAGCTAGCAAGATCTAAAGTCATCAAAAAGTAAACCGAGTCTGCAGTTCTAATCGTCTGTTATTGGCGCTCTCGGTGAAGATTCCGGCTCCGACACCCGCGAACGGTTGATTGGCTTTGCCGAACAAAGGCGACGTGATGTTGCCGATGATGGCGCCAGGGTTATTGTGATTTGTCAGGTTTCGGATGTACATCGAGATTGTAAGGCTGTACCGCCGATCGGATGAAGCAGCTCCGCCTCCACCGCCACCTATTGAGAATGGGCCGGTGGAAGCGCCACGAGGCGGTGCTCCGCCTGCATCAGAGTGGCCGGATGCTGCAGGCTCGCGAGGGGCTCCAAATGCGAATGTGCGTCCGACCCGCATGTTCAGCATAATCTGGCCTGGCCCGCGACCGAGGTTACGAGAGAGTAGCGTTTCACCTGGTATGGGATTCGGATCGAGCAAGCCATACCGAGTCGCAATAACCCCAGGCCGGTTTGCATCTCTCTCAATCCCGGGACGTCCATTAAACAGAGTGTCGCCGTAGAGATCGCGCCCAACCGTTATGTCGAACGGCGGTCCAGTACTAACGATGAACAGCGGATTGAGCCGGATTCCCCAAATGGGAGTAATACTGCCCCCGACGAAGGCACGATGATGCACGTCCGTCGCAGCCGGTCCATATTCCCCGGCCATGCTATATGGATTCGCTGCAAAGGTTCCGAGACCATCTGTGTTGCTCATCGCGCGGTTGTACGAGTATGAGCCTGTCAACGAGATGTTCGGGTTCACTTTGGAATTTACATTCACGATCAACTGATTCTGGTTGTATAGGCCAGCGGACTCCATGAGGAACACCTGGCCAGGTCTTCCCAACGGGAAGACGCCGCTACCCGCAACCTCAGGACTAAACGTGCCAGGCAGAGGGGCATTGATGTCGTGAGAGCGCAGTTGGTGAAGGCCGTGGGAGTTTGCATACGTGATCGCGATTGTCGTTCGGAGAGGCATCTGGCGTTCGAGCCCCACAGCCGATTGCATGAGATACGGTGCTCGCAAATTGGAGCTGATCTGTTGACGTGCGCTTGGAGGAGCCGAGCCAGAGAGTGAAGAAGCAATCGGTACTGCTGGAAAGAAGTCCGGATTGGTGACGATGACTTGCTGCTGTACTACGCCGTTGTAGCGTAATGCGGTCAGTGTATTCGAGAGGTTAAAGCGGTCGTAGAATATGCCGAAGCCCGCGCGAAGCACCGTCTTTGCGGTTTTTCCCCCAGCTCCACCAGGTACCCAAGCCAATCCGATGCGGGGAGCGAAATCTCGCCAATCGTGAATATTGCTCTGGGACTCATACCGCAGTCCCATGCTAACCGTGAGGTTCGACCGCGCCTTCCAATCGTCCCCCAGGAAAGCGCCCACATCGAACTGGCCGCCCGAAACCAGCGGATTTCCCGCATTGATGGTGAACTGCGTTGCACCGCCCCCGAGTTGCCGGATCTGCGCACCAGAAAATCCCGATTGTTGAAAAAGTAACGTGCGTCGATAACTCTCAATCGAAGAGATATTGACGAGCACCGGCTGACCAGAAGCGTCGAGAACGGGCTGATTATTGGCGTCCAACTCCGGGGCTAAACCTCCGCCAAAGGTGAATGTGCCTGCGAAATTCTGTGGCGACACAGCCGCTTCCGTCTGACCTCGCACTCGGACACCAAACTTCAAAGCATGCGCGCGATGAAGCATTGAGGTGTAGTTCTGTACTTCGTAGTTGTTCTGGGTATCGGTTGAGTGGCCAATCGGATTGCCGCCACTGTTGAAAGCCCCGAGCACCTGGAGGGCATATCCCGCGGTGTTCGCTTGCGACACCGTGTAAGACCGGAAGTATTGAAACCGTGTTTCGTTGATGGAGTTCGCATTTAGCACGGCAGTCTCGGTAACCTGCACCGTATGGCTGCGGGCGTCATTGTGGTAGCCGCGCGAGACCAGATTGAAAGCGCCAGTACCGGCGTTCCGGACATCGTCGCGGTTATAGGCGTAACGCATCGACAACGTATGGTTGGGGCTGAGCTGATAATCGACGCGTGGAGTGACGCGCGTCCAGCGGTCATAGGACAGTACGCTGCCGGTGAAAGGAGTCGTAACGAGGGTCTGCGGATCGAGCGTGACGACGTTGATCACGTTGCCGCTGTCGTTCATCTCGCGCGTCACATCGAGATTGAACGATGCGCGCTTATTGAGGGGACCGGCCAGGCTCCCGCTAAATTCGTCCAAATGAAACGGTGCCTTTTGGGCCGCGTACGGATTGCGTGAGTTCCAGAAGTCGTTGGCAAAGTTGTAACCGATTGAGCCATGAAATTTGTCGAAGCCGGGTTTGGTGAAAATCTCGATTCGGCCGAAACCCAGTTTGTCGTATTCCGGTGAAAACGGATTCTGGTTGATGCGAATCTCGCGAATCGCATTCTTGGGTGGTAGCTCGCCGCCGCTGAATCCATCGATGTAAATCGAGCCGCCATTCGGTCCGGCGGCCGGTCCCGCCAAAGCCTGCAGATCGTCCGCTAAGTCATTGGGGTTATCCGAAAGCGCATCAAGGTCTGTTCCTCTTAACACCGTCGAGCTGGCATTGTTTGTTGCATCCGTGCTGACCGACGGTATCCCTTCGGCTTCCACGTTCAGGTTCTGGATAACGGCCTGTACCTGAAGTTTCAAGTTATGCGTTTGAGTCCCTGATTTCACCTCCAAGCGAAGGGGCTGGCCGAGAACCATGTCGGGGGCCGATGCATTCAAGGTGTAAGGGCCGGGGATAAGCCCACCTATCGAATAATTTCCGCTCGGATCAGAAGTCGCAGAACGCGAAGCGTCGGCACCGTCACTGAGGGTAATGGTTGCGCCGGGAATAATGGCGCCAGTCTGATCGGTAACGATGCCGCGCAGAGTTGCATTTTGAGCAAAAGCGGGGGCTGTCATGAAGGTGCAGATGAGCGCGGCGCGTAAAAACAAAAGCCTCTTTAGGTGTGCAATCAAGAACATGGATTGATAGCTGCCCGCTGCTGGAAAGCATGGGCGATGCCTGTTATGAATAGGAATTCCGAGCTTGTCAGTATTCTGGAAAACCAACCTGAAAACTTCCGGAACCCATCAGTCTGTTCTCGGACAGTCTCCCTTCTCATCGGGATGAACGAGACTACCCACTCGTACGAGTACTGTTAGACAAATACCATTCTATTGAATGGTAGTAGCAGCCGGGCGAGCAAGCCAAACCGAAGAGCAACTCGGCAACATCGGTGTGCCTCGGCTGCTACTCATGTTTAGGCTCGAATAGCTAGCTGCCGCAATTCGAAAATACAAGGGTCAGGCATCAGACGTGAAGGCAAACGCCGATTGACGATCAGCCACTTCTCCCACCTCAAACAAACTTACCAAATAAGTTTCAAAGCGAACTGTAGTTGCCTTGAAGTCGTGGATGTCGAGTCGACCACACCGGCTGTAGAGATGGAGTTCCCACTCTGGTCGAATAGCGTATTGTTGTGCAATGGAGGAGCAAAGTTGGGATGATTCAATGCGTTAAACACTTCAACTCGGAATTGAGCATTGAAACTCTCTGAGATCTTCGGCACCGGGTTGTTCTTGAAAATGGAGACGTCGAAGTTCGAGAGCCCGGGTCCAATGATCGTATTTCGTCCGGCGTTTCCCAACCGAGTAAGTGGATTCGGTGCAGCAAAGCATTGAGTCTTGATGTAGTGATTCGGATTTCCAGGATTGATAGGAGACTCACATCCGGGCGCAATGATACGATCCGGGAAGTCGAACGTATCTCCGCTGAGCAAGCCAAGTGGATCCCCGCCGACCAGTGCAGAAAAAGGCAAACCAGCGCTCGCTTGATAGATCCCACCCAACTGCCAGCCGTTCGTTAATCCGCGTTTGAACCCCGAGAATGAAACAGGCGACGGGATTTGCCATGTGTAGTTGAGAACAAAATTGTGGCGAATATCAAAGTCAGACAATCCGCGGCGCAGTTTCGGATCAAAAAAAGGCAGACTTGAAACTGCATTGAGGAAAGCGTCACCGGCAAGCGAGGAGGATCCAGTGTCAATGCTCTTCGCCCAGGTATAGGAGCCTCCAAACTGCAGTCCATGAGACATTCTTTGCGTCACGCGCACTTCCATTGCGTGGTACGAAGACGAGTTTACCCAGAACAACCCGCTGATTTGTCCGAGTGGTGGATTCAGAATCTTGCCAGTGCCTGCTGGTGTGGGCCAAAAATAACCCTGGGACGTATGAGAAGTCGGCAACACGATATTCATATCGTCGACACGTAAAGGTTGATGCACGCCCCGACTACCTACATAAGCAACTTCAGTCGTGAGAGTTCGAGTGAGCTGTTTCTGGACGTTGAGGTTCCACTGCATGACATAGTTTCGTCGAGGAGTATCGATATGGAAGAATCTCACGCGATTTGGGTTCAGGAGTGACGTCGCTCCCGTCGGAAAAACGCCCGGCGACAAACCAACGACGTTACCTCGGGCGAAGAACGGGGCAGATAACATCGATAGAAGATCGAACTGATATGTCAGCGGCAGGACATCATAAAGACCGAACGCGCCCCGAATCGCTGTTTTGCCGTTGTGGAAAGGATCCCACGAGAATCCGAACCGTGGTTCGAAGTTGCGAAACGTTGGATTTGAGAAGTATGGAGATCCCAGGAACGGCTGGGGATCGGTAACATTCCGCAGATTGCTGAGCCTGTTGCTTGTTTCTGTGGGCACGGTCGCCATTTCATATCGCAATCCAACATTCAAAGTAAAATTGGGTCGCCAATGAATGCCATCCTGAAAATATCCGGCCGCAATCGTCTGTCGGAGGTCTCGAGGAGTAATAATCCCGGGAAGAGCGGCGATAAACGATCTGGGCCTGTTGGTCAGAAAGTTCCTCAGCGATGCAAAGCCAAAATTGCCGTTCGGATTCGATTGGCCCAGCTGATTAGCATCGATTCGCTCTACATTTCCCCCAATGGTCATTGAGTGTATTCCCTTCGTTACAAACAAATCGTCATACACCTGGAAAGAGTTGAAGTGGTAGTCAAACTCTCCGGGGGCATCCAGCCCTCCCGGAAAGATAGTTAATCCGGACACGTTTATCAGTCCCACGGTGCGGCCCGGAATGAAACCGAGGTTTGTGTCTTTGGCCAGAGGATTTATGGCACCAATCGTCCTGGGTGCTTCCGAAATGACACGGCTGAATCCAAAACGGACCGAGTTCAGCACACTCCCGGTAAACATGTGAGTTTCCGCCATCGTTACCAAGTCGCGCTTCGAGTGCGACTCGAGCATGACAAACGTATAAGTGTCCGGATTGGTAGTTAGGCTGTCGTCGAACATGGTTGTGGCGTAAAAGTTATCCTTCTCGGACAACTTGTTGTCAGCCCGTATGGTGAAGAAATTCTCCGTTGTAACCTGAGGATTGGAGAAGGTAAATGTTCCAAAATCTCCCCCGTTAGCATTCCCGTTCGGCAAAGGGAAAAGCGCAAGATATGGCTGGACTTTCGGGTCTATCTGGACGGTACCCGTTGTAAGCTGGCCGTTTCGAGCTGCCTGTGAAGGAACGGTAGAGCGTTGTGTCACGTTCAAAGTCTGGCGAAGACCCTCATAGTCTCCGAAGATGAACGTTCGATCTTTTCGGACTGGCCCGCCTGCCGTGGCGCCAAATTGATTTCGCTTGAATGGGGGCTTTTTTAGATCGAAAAAATTACTCGCATCAAGCACGCTGTTACGAAGAAACTCGTAGGCTGAACCATGAAACGCGTTGGTGCCTGATCGCGTAACCGCATTGATGATCCCTCCGGACGTGCGGCCGTAATCGGCCGTTGCGTTACTCGTGACGACCGAGAACTCCTGAATCGCATCAACACCGAGGTTCCCGCCTAACACACTTCCTGGCCCTCCATTCGAATAGTCGTTAATGCTGATTCCATCAAGGCGATAATTGTTTTGTTGAGGACGATTGCCGGATACGGTGAGTTGAGTGCCGAAACCGCGATTGCTTCTCTCAAAGCCACTCGCAGCGCCAACCTGCGTGCGGACGGTAGCGACTCCCGGCTCAAGATTGGAAAGCGCTGACCAGTCTCGGGCGTTCAGAGGCAATTCCCGGACTGTTCTCGCATCAACCACTGTCGCAATTGTGGAAGTCGACGTCTCAACGGATGGGGTGTCACCCTTTATTTCGACAGTTTCGTTGACAACGCCGACCCGTAATTGCATATCAACGACCAACTCTGCTCCGATCCTCAGCGTGACACTGTTACGAACGCCTGTCGCGAATCCGTGTGCCGCGGCACTGACCTGATATGTTCCCGGATCCAAGTCGGGCGCTCGATACAGACCTTCACTGTTGGTGACAACATTGCGCACGAAATCGGTTGCGGGATTCTTGATCGAAACCGCGGCATTAGGAATGCTCGCGCCCGAAGTGTCGGTGATAGCTCCTAGAATCGTGCCGGCTGCAACCTGCGCGTGCAAGTTGCTGACGACTCCAAAAGCGAGAAAGAGAAGGCTGAGGAAAAAGCGAACTGGTTGCTGCCTGCAACTCATGGTGGTGCCTCCATGAAAGTCAGATCAGGACCGGATACTCAAACATGCGGGGACTGATCGTGCTGAATTCGACAAGGCTGACGAATGAAATTGGATGGCACGTGAGTCGCACGAACAAAGCTCTGCACAGCAAGTACAGCCATTTGCTTTCCTTGTCGGGCCAAGAGAACGGAATTCGTCGCCGCCTAGCATAGCCAGACGAATTAGAAACGGGAGATTAAATGTTATTTATCTTGTCGTGGCGTCGATGCGAGCATGAATAATTTCGCCGTAATCGACGCGCGTAATAATGTGCGCACATGTGCGCCTAGTGACGTTGACCGTCTCCAGTTCGCCAACCCGAATTCATGCTCCCGAGATCGAGTAGGTTCATGAACAATCGAACTCCTCCAGGCGTTCCCAATGCGAGTTGCCGGTAGAGTGAGTAACCGTTGTAGAGCCACACGCCGTTACCGTACCGGCCAGCCAACAAGCCGCCAGCCTGCGGCTTCTGTCCTTGATCGTGCGTTGACAGGATCGGGACGTATCTTTCATCCCAAGAAGCTAAGAATCTGAGACCGCGCTTTTCCAGCCATCCGTCAAAATCTGCTGAACCGATTTTGTTGGGATAGTTCAGGACAGGGTGATTCGGCTGAAGAACTTCGATCTGCGAATTCTCTTCAGTTACATCTTGGGCGGCTCCTGCTGCGGCGTAGGGGTATGGACCATAGCTTTCGTCGAATTCCTCGGTGTTATATTGCACGACAAGCACGCCGCCATTCTTCACGTATTCCAGCAAGCGCCAGTTGTAGGCTTGGAGGTCTTCGCGCGCCAGATAGGCGCGCACCCCCAGCACGATCGTTCCATAACGGGAGAGATCGCCCTGTGCAAGCGCCGTGCTGTCCACCAGGTCTACGTCGACGCCGAGCAGGCGCAAGGCATCAGGAACTTCATCCCCGGTTCCCATCACGTAGCCGACTCGCACCTTTGGGATCACCACCTCGACTGGACGCAGCGTCAGTTTCGCCGGCAGCTCCAGGTACACCGTGTCTAATCCGGTTTCGGTAACCGGTAGGAAGCTGTTGCGGTAGCTCTTGCCCCTCGATTCGGCTATTGCTGCAAGATGGTATTCACCCTCGCTCAACTTAGGGGGAACCACCAGCTCGAAGACGATGTCTGCATCCTGGTCCTGCTTCTGCAAGGCATAGGCCGCCAACTGCGGTTCCGCGCGCCAGCCCGCAGGCAGCTCCAGATGCACTGTTCCTTCATTGGGACCATTCACATAATTGCGAACCGAGCAGATCACTTTCTGGCGCAAACGGCCCTGGGGGAGCGCAATCGCCTCCGGTCGGAAACGCACCGAAACCGGAGGGGCGACCGCGACTGCATGCCGAAATTGCACGCCGGTGTTGCCGATTGAACTGGTTTCCACGTCGGTGCGCATCGAAGCTTCAACGCCCTCGATCGCGTAAGTGAGCTCAGCCTGCAGCGGATCCGGTGTGATCGGCTCACCTAGCAGTTCTGGGCGAGTGATGCGGTAGAAGCCATCGTTCGGCGAATCGCGAATCCAGAATGCGCTCGTCAAACTGGCATTTTCCGGAATCGAGACTGAAAACCGGTTGGAAGCCAGCTCTGTAGTCTTCCAGCCCGCGGGTGCGCGCAGCCGGATTTGCTTCACCTTGACGGCATCGCCGTTGGTCGAGCTGAAATTTACGGTCACGCGAAAGCTGTCGCCGGGTACAAAAGTCAGCGGTGTGCGCATCGCCTTGTACTCTCCGGAAGTCCGGCCCGGTTTCTCCGGTTCCACCAGGGCTTCAAACTGCAAACCCAGTGCTTGGCCCAAAGCCGTCTGCAGTTGCTGCTCTTTGATGGCGAGATCGAAATCTTTGCCGTCGGCGGCCCGAAGCCGACGTACCTCTTTCAAGGCTTCGGCCAGAGGCGGGAGGCAGGCTTCTGGATGTTGAGCATCAAAGGCTTTCGCCGCCGCTGCAATGTGCTTTTCTAGCTGTGGGTATTTCCGCAGCGATACATCAATGCGCTCGAAGAAGTCGGACTCCTTGTCCGCCATCCCTACCTTAGAGCTAACCAACTTGTAGTAGCTCAGCGAAGGCCAACCCACGGGAAGAATCGGGCCGGCAGCAGCTTGAGAAACCTGCTGCCCCAATCCCTCCTGCGCAATCTGCCCATACGTGCGTCCCAGAACCGGATCGTAAACCCCCGAATCCACGCGTATGGTCCAGTCGTCAGCTTCGCTGCGATTGTCGTTGTAGAACTTCAAGGGCTGCCAGGGTTCCAGTCCTTCCGCAATCTGCTCGGGAAA